>CAZITT010000037.1:0-6823 GCA_964542235.1 uncultured Muribaculaceae bacterium
AAATTGTCTGATATCTGTATAATTTGTTTTACCACAGTTTGGACATTTTATTTTTTGTTCATTTATGTATTTAATCATTTCTTCATTAGTCATACCACTTGCATCAATTTTACTGTATTCTTCAATTAATTTATCAGCGCGATGCCTTGTTTTACAATTCTTACAATCAATTAAAGGATCAGCAAAAGTTTCTAAATGGCCTGATGCTTCCCATACTTTTGGATTCATTAAAATAGCACTATCAAGACCAACATTATTTATATCTTCTTGAATAAACTTCTTTAACCACGCTGATTTTAAATTATTTTTTAATAATACTCCAAGTGGACCATAATCCCATGTATTAGCAAGCCCACCATATATTTCACTACCTTGAAATATAAATCCATATTGTTTACAATAATTAACTAACTTGTCCATTGTTAACATATAACTTCTCCTTTTTTATAACTCTATGTTAATTATATCATTTTACAAAAAAAAGAAAATGAAAAATATCATTTTCTTTCAAGTTTTATATTATTTCCTGCTGCTTCCAATAAAGTTAATTGAACTGGAACAGTAGTATCAATTGATACCCCAATTTTAACTAAATGTTGTTTTCCTTCTTCTAAAGCTTTTGGTCTAATATTTAAATTAGTTATATTGCCTTGATTATTAGGATCAAATCTTGTTCCTTTAAAATAAACTTCTTCCATTTTTCTAATATTTTCATCTACTAAATCATATAATTTTTTAACTCTGTTAGGATCACTTATTTCTATTAATCTTTGACCAGTAGTTCTTAATAAATGCTCTAAATCACTTACTGGTGTTTTCCATTTAAAATGCATATCAGAAAGAACTTTTTTGAAATTGTCTCTACATAATATTCCATTAGTATATGATCTTTCAAGTAAACCTTCAGGATCTCTAGATATATCTTTTCTTTCAATATCTATAAGAAATAGTTTTAAACCTATAATGCGATATTTAAAATGAATTCTATCAAAAACTGATGAAATTTTTCCATTAGGAAATTGTAAATTCTTATTTCTCATCAAAGTCATCAATTCACTTTGAGTTTTGCTATAAAATCCTCGATTAAATCTCCCAAGAGCTTTATAAGCTTGTTCTTTAGATTTTAATTTATTAATTACTTCACTATATAAAGATTGTGATTCTTTTTGCAATTCAAATAATTCTTTATCAAATTTAGTCATTCAAACCACCCTTTTTAATTGCTTAGATTATAACATAAAATTTATAATTTTGCAAGATTATTTTTTCCAACCCATTTTTATTGCACACTTTTTATAAACAAATCCTTCTGCCCAACCATTATAAACATCGGGCGTTCCATATTTACAATATACAAAATCATCAGGAGTTACTTTAAATTTTGCCGGAATTTGATCTTTTATTCTTCTTTCATCAATTTTAATATCAGATCGGCACCAAGAAATATCAGTAACACGATATCCTCCTATTTTAACATTAAAATCGCAAGGATTTCCTAAAACTGTAGAACCTCCTCCAAATACAGTCCATCCTAATAAAATGCTAAGAGCTATTACTCCACCCCAAAATTGTTTTGGTTTATCTTTTTTTAACTTTTTAAGATAATCAATCCCTTTATCAAAATGAGGTTGTACTTTTTTAGTTATTAATTTTATATCAACATTTTTTACTTCTTTACTTTTAATAACTTCTTTTTTGGCAATTTCATCGCTTATTTTCTTTTCTTGCAGATTTTTTATTTTTTCTTTAATTTTAGTAGTTCTTTTTTGACTATATCCTTTTTTAGCAAAAAATTTAATTAAACTATAAATAATAGTTGTTATAATTGCAAAAAAGATGCATGTTATTCTACTATCGTAATCTAAATATATTTTACCATTTTGCGATAAATTAATAAATATCGGTAATATTGCCCATCCTAAGAAAAATCCAATTAACAATAAAAGAAAATTAACAAATCTTTTAGTTGGATTTTTGATTTTTATTATCTCAACCGAAACATCATTTGTATTTTTTAATTTATCTTCTTCTACTAATTTTCCCAAAATATTATCAATTATCCATTTAACATTATCCTTGTTGCAATCAAAATCAAATGGAACAAAATAACTAGCAAAAGAAATAATTTTAATTTCAGTTAACTCTTTTTTGATATCTTTCAAAGTTACACTAATCTTAGAATTTCCAATAATAATATTTTTTACAATAAAATCAAAATATTGATTTTCTTCATCAATATTTATTAATGTAGCCTTTTTAAGTTCATTATTTTTTAACAATTTCTCTAAAACTCTAAAAATTTCATTTTTATTGCAAGAAATTTTTACTATTTCTCCATAATCATTCATAAAACTCTTTTCCTTTAAACCTCTGCTATTATAACAACGTAGTTTTTACCATATTTTTTAGCACATTTAGGACATGTTGTATACCACATATACCATTTTTTTATTGTCAATTCTTTAGTTCTTAAATATTCTTCAAAATCTTTACACCATTTACCAGTTTCATTAAAATCGCCTTCGTAAACTTTACTATAAAAATTGCCATTTAAAATAACGTTATTAGCACCTTTTATTTCTTTATCAACTGCTAATAATATGTCCATGTTAAATTTAGAAGTGTGATCAGAAAGACATAAATTATCATCTACATTAGCTTTTGCTTCTTCCACTAACTTGATTAATTTTGTAATTGCTTTGCCAAATGTTAATGGAACGTGGAAAAAAGTTGGCACTTGAGCTTTTATAAATCTTTTATTTTGCCAAACTAGTAATTTGTCGTCCCACTTTTCTACATTTAATCTAGGACAACAAACCTCTTCTTTTATTTCATTCATATTTTTCATCTCCTTATTATTAATTATAATACAAATTATATTTAAATACCATAATTATTTGTTATTGGATCCTTAAATAAAAAATTATGTGGTGGATAATAAGTAAAAGTAAAAAAACAAATTAAAATAATAAATATTCCAACAATAGATGCTATTTTATATATCTTTTTTACCTCGTTGATATTCATGGTTTTATAAAAAATATATTGACCTAATATCACTGCTAAAACAAAATCTAAAAGATCTAAAACTAAAATGTCCTTTCCAATAATAAATTGATAACTATAAAAGAAAGCAGGTATAAATAAAATCATTGCTAAAATAGATAAAAATATTCCTAAAAAGAAATTATTACTTTTTTTAAAATAAAAATACTGAATAAGCATTAAAATCAAAGCAGGAAATATTGCCAATTTAATATGCTCCCAGGTGCTTTCATTTACCGCTACAAAAAGCCCCATTAATTTATTATATCCAGACCATTCATAAATAAAATGAGAGAGTGTACCAATAATTATAATAAAAACAATTCCAAACAATAACCAATATTTTAAATTTTTTTTCAATTTTTAATTCTCCTTTCTATCATTTAATAATATTTTATCAAAAAATAAAATATAAATCTTTATTTTTCCAATAAAAATTTATATTTATTAATTTCCTTTTGCTATTTCACTTATGATATAATTTTTTGCATCATCATAATCTATTCCTAACGCAACTGAAAGTTCTTCATATAAAAATTTTTCTGCTTGATTAAAAAAGGTTCCTCCTCTTTCACCTATTTTCTTTTTGTTATCTGCTCTTGCTTTATCTTTAAAATAAGCAGTCTTTATAATTTTAATTAAATCTTCGTATTTACCAGAATGAATAAATAATTTGTATTCATTTTCAACTAATCGATTATTACTCTCAATTACTTGAATATTTGGTATTTGCATAATTAATGCTTCAATTTCTTTTTTACTAAGTAGTGATTTAATATAACTAGAATTATCAATTGGTACTTTAATGGTTAACGACTTATTAAATTCAGGTATCAAAATATAATAGCTAATATGGCTAAGATTGTTTTTTTCAATTCCCATTAATTTACAAACTTCTCTTCGATAAACAACGTAATCTCCTACTTTAAACATAATATCACCTTCCAATTTGAAAAAAATAGCTATTCAACTGGACATATGTCACTGAATAGCTATTCGTTGGATAATTACATTATAACACATTTTTACTGTTTTGTGTAACAAAACTTGTATTTAATTATTATCACTAATCATTTTCTTTTTAAATATAAAAGATGCTAAAATAAAAGTAATTACTATATATGAAAAAACAATCAAAATCGGAACAATAATTTCATTCATTTTATTAATTAAAATATTTCTAATTAATTGAACAGTATAACTAAATGGCAATATTTTACAAATAACTTTATATATTTTACCAACTAAATTAATTGGAAACCACATACCACTTGTAAAAGTAACAACTTGGATAATTAAGGAACCTATAGCAGAAGCCTGGTTATCATTAGCAATACACCCTATTAAAATACCTAAAGCAATAAATAGTATTGATATCGGTATTAGCATTAATAATGAATATAATATATTTATATTAAACGGTAAGTTTAAAAAAATAGCTGCTGTAAAGAAAATAATATTTTGAATTATTGATATTGGTATTAATGGTAAAACATAACCTAAAATATATTCTCTTGGTTTCATTGGCGAAACATATAATCTAGAAAGAAATAGGCTACTTCTATCTTTAGCCACTAATTGAGCAATAAATAAAGACATAAAAGAGTAACTGAATATTATTATTCCTGGCGTAAAATATTCAATCGAAAACTCTTTACTAGGAATTTTAAATTGCTGAAAAATAAAAAGTAAAAATAATGGTAGTACTATACAAAAAATAACATTCATTGGGTCTCTAATAAGTTCTTTAAAATTTCTTTTAGCAAAATTAATTGTTTTAATCATAATTCGCCTCCAGTTGCAATTTTAACAAAAGCATCTTCAAAATTATCAGTTTTAGCTTTTTTTATTAATTCTTTACTTGTTCCTATCTCTAACAATTTCCCATTAGCCATTATTCCTATTCTATCAGATAATTTCTCTGCTTCTTCCATATAATGAGTTGTTAAAACAATAGTTGTCTTTTCTTTTAATTTTTTGATAATATTCCATAATTCTCTTCGAGCAATAACATCCAATCCTAATGTTGGTTCATCTAAAAATAATATTTCAGGATCATTAATTAAAGACATAGCAATAGATAATCTTCTTTTCCATCCACCACTCAATGTATTAGCTTTTTCATCTTCTATTTCTTTAAGTTTAAAAATATTTAATATTTCATCTGCTTTTTTTGATATATTAGAAATTTCATATACTCCTGCCATAAAAAATAAATTTTCTTTTACAGTTAAATTAGGCGCAATAGCTGTTTCTTGAGGAGATATATTCATAATCCCTTTGATGTTTTTTGAAAAACATTCACCCTTGATATATATTTCTCCATTAGTTGGTTTTGATAAACTTGTTAACATTTTTATAGTAGTAGTTTTGCCCGCTCCATTAACACCTAAAAGAGCAAACAGCTCACCATTATTAATTTTTAAATTAATATCATTAACTGCTATCTTATCACCATATTTTTTAATTAAATTTCTAGTCTCAATTACTATCATTATATCACCTATCTAATCTTATTAATTCTACCTCATATATTATCATTTTTTTATAAAAAACTAATAACCTCCAAACACGCACTTATGCAATAGAACTATTAATTGTAGTTATTGATAAATTACGAACTCTTACATGAGGAAATCCATCTATATATTCTTCACCACTTTTTAATTTTCTATATCTATCATCAGGATTGTCAATATTACATTCAATTACTTTTGTTGGGCCATCACCCAAAACATCTGCTCTTTGATAATCATATTGAAAAACAGAACTTTCTTCATTAATAACGTTACATAAAACAGGAAAAAAATCATTTAATAATTTTTCACCATCTTCAGCTATACAAATTATTAAGCTTCTTCCTTCTTCATATAATAATTTAAAATTTTTACCTTTATATTTTCCCTCAATATTACACTTACCATTTAATTTGTAATAAAAATCACAATCAAAATCATCAGAATAATTTTCCCAAAAAAAATTAAAAAAATCCAAATTATTCATTAATCTTTTTACCACTTTATACCTCCTAAAACATTAATATATATATAATAACATATCTTATTTTAATTATCTTTCCAAATCAAAACACATTCTCTACCATCCATTTTACCTAAAGAAAAATCTTTCTTTGTTTCACTAAATAATCTTGTTAATTTAACTTTTCTATTATAACTAAAAGGTTTACTTGAAACTATTCTTACTTCTTTATCCTTGCTATAATATTTTTTATTTAAATAATAAGAGTCAAATATATAAGAATATTTGTTATCTATATTAGTAATAATCACATAATGCTCACATGTTTGCCAACATCTTATAAAAATTACTCCTTTTTGTTTTATACAACTTTTAATAGCTTCATAATTAACATCATCTTCTGCTAATCTAATACATTTAACTCCAAAATTTTTATCTGTTGCATATCTAGTAATCCAATGAGTTAACCTATTTATTGCTTCTCTACTAGTTCCACCTCTTCCAATATTACCATATTCATCATAACAATCCAATGTATATTTGTGGATAGCTCTAACTAATTCAGCTGGTATTTTTATTCTATCAAATAAATAGCTAAACGCATTAAGTAGTGATACAGTCCCACAATCAAACTCGGTTACTTGAAATCTTAATGGTACTTTCATACTACACCTCTTTAATATAATTTAATTATAACTCCATTTTAATAAATATAAAATAAAAAGATTATGATTTCTCACAATCTATTAATTTCATTGGTGCCAGTAAGGAGCAGGTCTAACAACTCCTAGGCTAAAAG
>CAZITT010000038.1:0-6690 GCA_964542235.1 uncultured Muribaculaceae bacterium
TTTTTCTTATATAACCAAAATTTTGAGGTTAAAAAACGTTAAACAAATTGTTAAATATGCCCATAAAAATCACCTATAATTAAGTATAACAAAATATTTACTTTTTATCAAAAGTATAGTATAATCTATTAGTGATTAATTCGCTTAAAAAAATTTATGAAAGGAGAAAAATTATGTTTAAGCCCGATAAGACGTATGTCTTTGCGCTAGGTGGCTTAGGAGAAGTTGGTAAAAACATGTATTGTTTTCTACACAATAATGAAATTGTGATTGTAGATGCAGGTGTTTTGTTTCCAGATGCTGAATTAAGAGGGATAGATTATGTTTTACCTGATTTTTCATTTCTTAAGAAAAATCAAAAATTAATCCGTTCTGTAATTATTACTCATGGACACGAAGATCATATTGGTGCAATACCATTTTTACTACAAGAAATAAATATTCCAAGTATTTATGCTCCTAATCAAGCTGCTTATTTAATAAGAAAAAAGTTAGAAGAAAGAAATATTAATTATAAATATTTACATTTATATGATGATAATACAAAATTAAAATATAAATATTTTGAGGTGGAATTTTTTAGAACAACGCATTCAGTACCAGATTCATTTGGGATATCAATAACATCTCCTAATGGTACAATTATTGCAACAGGAGATTTTAAATTTGACTTAACTCCTATTGGTCCTGATGCAGATATTTATAAAATGGCAATGATTGGTAAAAAAGGTGTCACCTTGCTTCTTAGTGATAGCACTAATGCCTTAGATGAAGGATTTTCATCAAGTGAATCAAAGGTTGATATCGCTTTAAATGATATATTTACCAAACATCCTAACAATAGATTGATAATTGCAACTTTTGCCTCAAATATTTATCGTTTAAAGCATATTATTGAAACATGCAAAAAGCACAATCGTAAAGTATGCTTAATGGGTAGAAGTATGGAAAATAACGTTGAAATATCAATTGAAAGTGGATATATAAAAGCAAAAGATACTATCGTATCAATCGATGTTGCTAAAACTTTAAAACCAAGTGAAGTAGTTCTTTTATGTACCGGAAGTCAAGGAGAACCATTAGCAGCTTTATCTAGAATTGCCGATGGATCTCATCGTTTAATATCACTAATTCCTGACGATGTTGTTATATTCTCATCATCTGCTATACCTGGTAATGCTATTAGCATTTCAAATACTATTAATAACTTATATTTAAAAGGAATTAAGGTTTATACTAGCACTTCATTAAATGATATTCATACCTCAGGTCACGGTAAACAAGAGGAATTAAAGTTGATGCTTAAGTTAATAAATCCCAAATATTTTATGCCAGTGCATGGTGATTACCGCATGCTAAAAAAACATGCCAGTTTAGCAGTTGATTGTGGAATAAATGAAGAAAATACTTTTGTTTTAGATAATGGTGATGTTCTTGAGATCGATAATAATACTATAACTAAAGTTGAGGCAATTGAAATAGGAGATACCTTTGTTGATGGTAATAGAATTGGCGATGTCAGTGGTGCTGTTATGCATGATCGAAAAGTAATGGCCAGTGATGGCATTTTAGTTATAATTGCCAATATTAATATGGAAAAAAGAAAGTTATTTATTAAACCTAATATTACAACTAGAGGTTTTGTTCAAATAAATGAAAACGAAGAATTACTTAAAAAAATAGAAAATATGGCTGAAAAAACCATTACTAAATGTTTAAAATCTTTAAAGGTTAACTTTTTGGATATAAAAACAGAATTAACCAAGACTATCAGTTCATATATTTATGATATAACTGAAAGAAAACCACTTGTTATGACTGTTTTATTAGATATTAAGAATTAAAAACAAGGTTATTTAAATAACCTTATTTTTTATGACATAGTATTTTTTCTTACCTTTTCTAATAATGTTATATTTTTTGTTTTTATCTAACATTTCATTTTCATCATTTATTATTTTACCATTAAGATTAATAGCATTACTGTTTAACAATTCTCTAGCTTCTCTTCTACTTAAACAAATATTAAATTCTGTTAATGCTTCCAATATATTCATTTCTTTTTCTAAAGTATAATTTGGTGTATCCTTAAATACTTGTTCTATTTCTTTATCTGTTAATTCATCTACTTTACCATTAAATAATAATTTAGATAAATTTATAGCTTTTTCATAGCTTTCTTTTCCATGTAAGAAGATAATTATTTCTCTTGCTAATGTTTCTTGCGCTAATCTATTTTCTGGATGTTCATTCATTTCCTTTTCAATTGTTTCTATTTCTTCTTTAGATAAGAAAGTAAAGGCTTTTAAATATTTAATGACAATATTATCATTAGTATTTATTAAGTATTGATATAATTCATAAGAGGATGTTTTATTCTCATCTAACCACAAAGCATTACCTTCTGTCTTACCAAATTTAACACCATTGACATCTGTAATAAGAGGCATTGTAAAGCCATATGCTTCTTTACCAATTTTTTTTCTAATTAATTCAATACCTGCGGTAATATTTCCCCACTGATCTGATCCTGCCAGTTGTAGAGTACAATTTCTTGTTTCATATAAATGTAAAAAATCTAAAGCTTGAATTATCATATATGAAAACTCAGTATAAGTAATACCTGTATCTAGTCTTCTTCTAATGATATCTTTATCTAACATATAATTAATATTAAAATACTTGCCATAATCTCTTAAATAATCAATAAAATTAATATCTTTACACCAATCGTAATTATTAACAACTTCAAATCCAAATAAATCTTTAGCTTGTTTTGTCAATGCTTGTCCATTTTTAAATACTTCTTCTTTAGATAACATTGGCCTTTCACTACTTGGTTTAGGATCGCCAATAAGGCCAGTTGCTACTCCAATTAATAAAATTGGATTATGCCCTGTTCTTTTTAATCTTACTGGAAGAAGAAATGATGAAAAATGACCAATATGCATACTATCACTAGTTGGATCAGTACCAATATAAAAGGTTAATCCGCCATTATTCAACAGTTCTTCTAATTTAGGATCACTTATATCTTGAATTAAACCTCTCCATACTAAATCATCATATAATTTCATAACATCACCTCAATAACTAAATTTATTATATCAGAGAATTTATTTTTTTAATACTATTTTATTGTAACATTTTAGATTGTAATATATAATATCATATCTAGGAGGTATTATGAAAAATAGTGAGAATTATTATAGTAAAAATGAAATTTCGAGGGTAAAACTTTGTATGTCCAGAAATTTAAAAGGTTTTATTCAACAGTTTGGTTTTCCTAATAAAAAAAATGACTATTTATTATCATACTTAATTCCTCTTGTCACTTCAATTGAGGATAAAAAAGTAGTTATAGATAATCCCAGATGGAGTATGTATCAATCTTTATCCGTTGATTTAAAAGGGAAAAACAGTGGTGATAAAGTAGAAGCTCATTTAAGCTGGGGAGATCCAATTGATGAATGTCCACAATTAAGCATTTTACAAAATGGCATTTGCAAAACCTATAATTGTCTTTTTACTTCAGATGATCAAATATTTATTGAAGAAACTTATCCAATTAGAGACCATTTTTTAAACGATAAACCTTGTCAAAGAATAAGATTAAATTAAAAATAACATAGTATTAGTTATTTTATTAAAAAAGTAAAAATTATTAAAAATTTTTACTTTTTTCTTAGATTTCTAATTAACACCTCATAATTATCTGCTTTATAATCGGCTAATTCTTCAATTTCACTACGATTGCAATCAGCATATTTATCATACATTACAATCGTATCAATTGCTGCAGCTTTTGCCGCTTGCACTCCACTTAATGAATCTTCAATAACAATACAATCGGGTTGTGATCTTCCACTTAATTTAAGAGCTTTTAAATAAACCTCGGGATTTGGTTTCTTACTTGTAACACTTTCTTTTGTTAAAACTCCTCCATTAAATATTTCATATAAATCTATTTCTCTTCTAATATTTTCATTTTTAAAAGCATAAATATCTATAAATCTAACTATTGTTATCGTTGCTAAAGTTAGTTTGTGCCCTTGTTCTCTTGCTTTTTTTAAAAATTCGGCAGCTCCTTCTTTTAACGTTAATCTTTCACTGTGATAAACTTCGGCAATCTGACACCTCATTTCATGAAATTGTTGAGGTGTATATTTATCTATGCCATAAGAATCTAAAATATATTTAGCATAATTTACATAAACATCTCCACTAGTATTAGATGCTAAAAACAAATCTCTATCTAGTCCTACATTTCTAGGGGTTCTCCCTTCATTAGTAATCATTTCGATATCGACATCATTCCATATGCCAATAGAATCTATCAACGTTCCATCTAAATCAATAATAATATCTGTTTTATCCTTAAAAATACTTTGATTACAATCATCGACATTTTTAATTTGTTTCATATCAAAACCTCCTTATAATTTAATTTATTTTTTTCTTCTTTCTCTTCTTTTTTCATCGTAAGATTCTATATCTTTTTGTTCTTTTTCAAATGGATTTATTTCGTCTTTATAACCCATACATTCTAATACTTTTTCTTTAATTTTATCATCCATTTGTGATGGATCTATCTCAAGGCCTAATAAATTGGCTATTTGAGACAATCTAGAATCATATTCTTTTGCTATTCTATTTACTTGTGATCTTATATTTTTTTCATTTCGAGAAAGATCAGCATCTAATTTTTTGGTATCTGCTTTTTCAATTGCTTTTTTTACTTCTTCTTTAACGTTTGTTTTATCATCTATCTTTGCCATGCTAATAGCGCTTTCAAGTTCTTCATTATTTAACTTAATATTAAGTGTTGAATAAAGTCCGCGATTAGCATCGAAAACATAAACATTATGAGTTTTATCTGAAGAATAAAAATTTCCTCCTTCCCAAACTCCATCACCAGAAGGGGAACCTGTTCTCAAAACTGTAACTCCATTTTTAGCAGTTACTCTTCTTGAAAATTTATTCTCACTTGAATTATGTAAATGACTTGCAATAACTGTATAAAAATCAGCGATTTTTGCTTCTTCTTTAAAATCTGTGTCTCTTAAAGTTGCTAATTCGTCATCTGATTTAGTCTTACCATCTGGATGTTTACCATGATAGAAAATAATTAAATTTTTACCAAAGTTAACTGCTGTTGCAAATCTTAAACTTTCTACGTCATTTTTTACTTCAACCCTTGGATCATTTTTAAAATATTCTTCTAAATATTGATAAATCATAAAATCAGTTACAAAATCGTGGTTACCTGGTTCAAATTTTAAAATAACTTTTTTGCAAGTTTTTTTAAGAGTTTCTACTCCCCAAACATGTGCTACAATACTATTAATGATCATTTGTTGAAATCTTGTATCATTATGTTGCTCTGTACCTGCTGTTGTAGTATTTTTTTCAGTATCTGAATTATTAGAATCATTGCCAATTGTCATGACGATTTGTTCTGCGCGATACATATCTTGTATTTTTTCAATTTCATCAATTAATATAACATATCTACTTAAAGCTTTTTTATAATTATAAGAATCTTTTGAATCAAATTTACTAGAAAGCTTGCCTTGATGAAGTTCAATATCAGGTACAACTAATATAAAATCTTTATTATAAAATTTTTTTTCTTTAGAACTTCTTTTTAAAAAATCTAATTTAGCTTTTATAATAGTTGGAGTTATTCCTTCATTTCTTAACATTTCCATAAAGCCCTGAAACATGGAACTTTTAACACCCTCAATATAAACTGGATCAAAACAATTAAAATTTTTCCTTCTACCAAATTCAATTGTTAATTTTTGCTGAACAGTTTGATGCAAAATTGTTTCCTTAACAGGTAATCTAAATTTTGTATTTATTTCCTCTTCAGAGAAACCCTTTTCTTGGATTTCTTCCAAAGTAAGCATTCGTTCAGTTTTAACAGGCACTGTATAAAAACCTGGTACATATTTTTTTATTTCCCAAAATATGGGATTTTTGTTAAATTTAGTATATAAAAAATCATCTGTTGAAATATATTGTTTAATTTTGCTTCTTGCAACATCAATTGTATCATCAGGGCCAATAATATTAGCAATTTCTTCTCTTGTTAACGCGAAGAAAAATTTTTCAATTTTCATTCCATCATCAACAGTGCACTCAATACTTTCATCACCACAAAATTCTTCCATAAGTTCTTCCATTTTACTCATAAACTACCTCCACAAAAACTAAAGGAAATAAAGTTTTAACTTTATCTCCCTTCTTTATTCTTTAATTTAATCATATCTTATTTAGAATTTTAAATCAACAAAAATTACAAAATTTTTGCACAAAAAAATCCTTAGCAACGTCCTATTTTTGCTTTCGCTATCTTCGGCGCTGAAGGGCTTAACTTCTGGGTTCGAAATGGAGCCAGGTGTACCACCTTCGCTATTGTCACTAAGAAAATAATAAGAGAAATAATTCTCTGAAAACTAAGATAATGTATCAATCAAATATATATTATAAACATCATTTTGGGATTAAATCCTCGATCTATTAGTATCAGTCAGCTCAACATATTACTATGCTTCCACCTCTGACCTATCAACCAGGTAGTCTTCCTGGGATCTTACTTCACGAAGAATGGGAAAATTCATCTTGAGGGTGGCTTCCCGCTTAGATGCTTTCAGCGGTTATCCTTTCCATACATAGCTACTCTGC
>CAZITT010000039.1:0-6506 GCA_964542235.1 uncultured Muribaculaceae bacterium
ATTGCTAAAAGATATGTGGGTCGTGGCATGCAATTTCTTGATTTAATTCAAGAAGGTAATATTGGATTAATGAAAGCAGTAGAAAAATTTAATCCAGACAAAGGTTATAAATTCTCTACGTATGCTACATGGTGGATAAGACAAGCCATTACAAGAGCAATCGCTGACCAAGCAAGAACAATTAGAGTTCCTGTTCATATGGTTGAAACCATTAATAAATTAGCAAGAGTTCAAAGACAGTTAACTCAGGAATTAAACAGAGAACCAACTGAAGATGAATTAGCAGAAAAATTAGGAATGTCTTCAGATAAAGTTAGAGAAATATATAAGATTAGTCAGGAACCGGTTTCATTAGAAACGCCAATTGGTGAAGAGGACGATAGCCATTTAGGCGATTTTGTTCCTGATGAAAGAACTATGAGTCCTGAAGACTACGCAACAGCGGAATTGTTAAAAGAAGAATTAGAAGCAGTTCTTTTAACTTTAACTGAAAGAGAAGAAAAAGTATTAAAATTAAGATTTGGATTAGAAGATGGGCAATGTCGTACACTTGAAGAAGTTGGTCAAATATTTGGAGTAACAAGAGAAAGAATTAGACAAATTGAAGCTAAAGCATTAAGAAAAATGCGTCATCCATCACGTTCAAAAAAATTAAAGGACTTTTTAACAGATTAAATATGTTTAATAAAAGATTAATAAAAATAAGTAGCTATGTAAAAGAAAATAGCAAAGTAATAGATGTAGGATGTGATCATGCACTTCTTGGCATCTATTTAATTTTAAATAATAAATGTTCTTTAGTGATTGCTTCTGATATTAATCCTAAACCGCTATTAAAGGCAAAAGAAAATGTTAAAAAGTATCATTTAGAAGATAAAATAATTATTAAAAAAGCGCAAGGTATAGAATCAATTGAAGATGATATTGATACAGTAATAATTGCTGGTTTAGGTGGCATGACAATTTGTGATATTTTGGATAATAAATATTTAAAAAATGTTAAGTATTTAATTTTATCTCCTAATAATAAAGAATATTTAGCTAGAAAAAAAGTTTACAAATTAGGATATGTTTTAAAAGAAGAAAGTTTAGTAGAATACAAAAATATCATTTATCCAATTGGATATTACGAAAAAGGAAAAAGAAGATTATTAAATAAGAAATATAGATTATTAGATATAAATGATAAATTAGTAAAAAAATATTATAAACAATTAATAGATAATAATTATTTATTATTAAGTAAGATTCCTTTAAAATATTTTTTGAGAAGATTAAAAATAAAAAAAGAAATTATGACTCTAAAAAAGATGTTATAATTTCTTTTTATAAAAAGAACATTGGATTATTTGTATTATGTTTCTCATTTGATTGGTTATTGGTTGTATAAGAAGAGTTGGTTTCTTTATTTGAATTATTTTCTTCTTTTACTGCTTTTGCTACTCTAAACATTGTTTTGGCGTTATTCCACATAGGTTTAATTTGATAAAAGACGGGGATTGCTTGATTTATTACATTAAGAGTTTTACTAGCTCCATTTAAGATACCACCGAATGTTATTTTGCTTGCTGCTCCTGCAGCGGGAATAGCACTTCTAGCACCTAAGCCATTAAGTATTGAAGGACTTCCTCCTCTAAATAAACTTGCCAGTCCACCTGATCTACTCATATTAGGAATAAAACCCATACCTCTATCATAGGGAATATTATTAAAACCATAAGGCCCAAATCCATTATAATAGTTATTCATCATCTTCAACTCCTATATTAATATATGATATTTTTCCTAATTTGATATAAAAGTATTTCCAAAAAATGAAAATAATGTTATACTAACCTTACAATAGAGGAGGAGTGCTAATAGATGAGTTTATTTAAGAAAAAGCTTAAAGAAGTTAATATATTAGAATCAACACAGAAAACAGAAGAGAAAAAAGATATCAAACAAGAGGTTAGAAAAGATGTTTTAAAAGTTGAAAATGTTAAGGTATCAAATAAAAAATATAAATTTAAATATACAGTTATTAATAACCAAGGACAATACATGAAAGGTTATTTTGATGCTGAAACAAAATCAGAAGTTGAATTGTTTTTAAAAAATGAAGGATATAAAATTGAAAAAATTGAAATATCGAAAGACATTAATTTTTCTCTTCGTGGTGCTAAATTAAATTATGGCGATTTATCATTTATTTTAGCGCAATTATCAACTTATTTAAAGGCTAGCATTCCTTTAATTGATTCAGTTAGAATTTTAGAAAAACAAGCTCAAAAACCATTAAAAAGAAAGATATTTTCTAGTGTTATTTATGAATTAGTAAAGGGCGAAAGTTTTTCTAGTGCTCTTGAACATCAGGGAGAAGTGTTTCCCAAACTACTAATTAATATGGTTAGAACAGCCGAAATGACTGGCGATTTACCAGGGGTATTGGACGATATGAACAATTATTATTCATCACTTGACAAAACTAGAAAACAAATGGTTAGTGCTATGACTTATCCATTAATTATTCTTGCTTTTTCTTTGTTTGTCGTAGCTTTTATCTTAATATATGTAGTTCCTCGTTTTGTTGATTTATTCAATCAAAATAATGCTGAATTGCCATTAATAACTAAAATAGTTGTAGCAGTTAGTTTATTTTTTAAAACTTATTATATATATCTATTAATTGGACTAGTTTTATTGATAATAATTATTAGATTAATTTTTAAAAATGTTAAGAGTGCAAAGATTGTTATCCAAAAAGTTTTAATGAAATTACCAGTAGTTGGACCAATTATTATTGCTAATGAAACAACAATGTTTACCAAAACGTTTGCTTCTTTATTAGCCCATAATGTTTTTATTACTGATAGTATGGCCGTATTAAATAAAATTTCTGATAACGAAGTATATCGGTTAATGATAAATGAATGTTTAGATAATTTATCTAAAGGAAAGAAAATAAGTGAGGCTTTTAAAGGAAAATGGGCATTTCCCGTAGTGGCATATGAAATGTTAGTAACAGGAGAAAATACAGGCCAACTTGCAACAATGATGACATATGTTGGTAATTATTATCAAGATTTACATGCTAATTTGGTTAAAAGGCTTAATACATTTATTGAACCTGTAATGATAGTTTTTTTAGCAGGCTCTGTTGGATTTATCATTTTATCAATTATTGTTCCTTTATTTGATTTCTATGGACAAATAGGATAATTATGAATACCTATGTAGTTATTTGTTTCTTTGTTTATGGTTTATTTTTTGGATCGTTTTACAACTTAATAGGAGATAGATTACCTAAAGGGTTATCAATTATTAAACCAAGAAGTATGTGTCCTAATTGCCAAAAAGTAATTAAATATTATGATTTAATTCCTATTTTATCTTATATTATTCTTAGAGGAAAATGTCGTAATTGTCATAGTAAAATATCAATTTTTCATCCTATTATAGAATTATTAACAGGTACTCTTTTTGCAGGTAGTTATTATTTATTTGGATTTAGCTATGAATTATTAATTGCTATTTCTTTATCAAGTTTATTTGTAATTATTTTAGTATCAGACATAAATTATTTAATAATTCCGGATGAAATAGTTATTTTCTTTTCTCTTTTTATTATGATTATCAATTATTTTAGTAAAGGATTAATAGAGACTTTAAAATCATTAGGAAATGGAACTGTTTTATTTTTAGTAATGTATATGTTAATGATTATAGGAAATAAAGTTTTTAAAAAAGAATCATTGGGTGGAGGAGATATAAAGCTAATGTTTGTTTTAGGGATGTGCCTTCCCTTAATTGATGCAATTTTTTCAATATTTTTAGCATCATGTATTGCGCTACCGATATCACTTATTTTATATTTTAAAAATAAAGATAATATTGTTCCCTTTGGACCTTTTCTAATATTAGGGGTATTAATAGTTTATTTAGCAAAAATAAATGTTAATGATATATTTAATTTACTAGTATAAGAACTTAATTTTTAAGTTCTTTTAAAATTTTAAAAAAATTAGCACTCATATATTGACAATGCTAACATATATTAATATAATGGTACTAGCACTTGAAAATAAGTAGTGCTAACGGGAGGGTTAAATGCTTTCAAAAAGACAGGAAAGGATATTAGAAATAATTGTTTATCGATATATTCAACAGGTTAAACCAATAAGTTCTAAAGAAATATGTAAGCAATTAAAATGTTCATCAGCAACAATTCGTAATGAAATGGCTATTCTAGAAGATTTGGGATATTTAGAAAAAAGTCATATTTCATCGGGTAGAATGCCAAGTGAAGCAGGATATCGATATTATGTTGATAATTTAATGGAACTTAAAGAAGTAAGTGGCGAAGATTTATTAAAATTTCAAATAATTTTTAGCAATCAAGCGATTGATTTAAATGATTGTATTAAAAAAAGTTTAGAAATTATTTCAGAAATGACCAATTATACCTCAATAGTTTTAGGTAAAAATTCTAGTGATAATAGATTAAAACAAATGGAAGTAGTGCCCATAAACGAAGAAAGATTAATTGCAATTGTTATTACTGATAAAGGTCATATTGAAAATAAAAGTATGATAATTAAAGGAGTTTCCTTAGAAGAAATTAAAAAAACAGTGGAACTTATTAATAAATTGTTAGTAGGTACACCAATTGATGAAATAAATTCTAAGTTAGAATTTGAAATAAAACCAATTATTGCTAAATATGTTAAACAACACGAAGTACTATATAATGCTTTTTATGATGCTTTTAATGATTTTTCTAGTAAAAATATTTCATTTTTAGGTAAAAATAATATTTTAAAGCAACCAGAGTTTAATAGTGTAGAAAAAATAAAGAAAATTATTGAAAAACTAGATGATGAAAATATTATTAATCAGATTGAAACAAAGGATAATAAAATTAATATTTATATAGGTAAAGAAAATAAAATTGATGAGGATATCACTGTTATCAAAACTAATTATAATTTAGATGGTGAAGAAGGAACAATTGCAATTATTGGTCCAAAAAGAATGGAATATGAAAAAGTTGTTGCTATGTTAGAATATCTAAAAAAGGAGATAGATAAAAGGTGAGTGACTTTACTGAATTATGGAACAATGATAAAGGAGTTATCGAAAATATGGTAAATCTACGAGATTTATATATGACAGCATATCAACAAACTCCAAGCTATGATTTAGCCTTAGCAATTGGCAGTATTTCATCATTAATTAGTCGAATGGATTATCGATTAATGGTATCCAAAATAGAAAACGAAAGAAGGGAATTTCATGGAGAAGAACGAACAAGATAACAAAAAAAATAAGAGTAAATTAAAAGAATTAGAAGAAAAAATAAAGAATCTAGAAGAAGAAGTATTAAGAGCAAAAGCGGATTTAATAAATTATCGCAAAAGAAAAGATGATGAAGTGGCAAGCTATTTAAAATATTCAAATAGTGATTTAATTTATGAATTGTTACCTGTTATTGATAATTTTGAAAGAGCAATTAACTTAGATGATAATGATTTAAATGATGAGTTATCAAGATTTTTACAAGGTTTCAAAATGATTTATGCTAGTTTTAAAGAAACTTTAGAAAAAGAGGGATTAGTTGAAATTGAAGCTTTAGGTAAAAAATTTGATTCTAATTATCATGATGCACTATTTGTAGATGTTGACAAAGATCATGAAAATGAAGAAATTCTTGATGTATTATTAAAGGGCTATATGTATAAAGATAAAGTATTAAGATGTGCATCAGTTAAAGTAAATAAAATGGAAGGTGATTCTACTGAAAAATAAAAACAGAGCAATTAATTTACTAATTGATTTAATAATGATACCAAGTTTACTTAAAGAGGAGGAATTTGATATTCCATCGTCACCAGATGATATTAAATATTTTATGGATGAAGATGTAACGAAGTGTCAAACGAATTTATATTTTTTCATGATGTTACCCGATGGATCAGCAGAAAGCGGAAAATATTTCAAAGCTTTTAGCGATTGTTATGATAAACTTACTGATGATAAAAAAGATTTTATCAAAAGAGATTATTTAAGAATTATTGAAGCTCAAGATAAAAATGCCGAAAGGCAAAGAAAGAAAGGAAATGATTTATATGAGTAAAATAATAGGAATTGATTTAGGCACAACTAATAGTTGTGTTGCAGTACTTGAAGCGGGAGAAGCTAAAGTAATTGTTAACCCTGAAGGAAATAGAATTACTCCTTCAGTAGTATCTTTTAAAAATGGAGAAAGATTAGTAGGTGATGTTGCAAAACGTCAAGCAGTAACTAATATTAATACAATATCTTCAATAAAAAGATTAATGGGAACTGATAAGAAAGTTGAAGCAGAAGGGAAAAAGTATTCACCACAAGAAGTTAGTGCAATGATTCTTTCATATATAAAGGATTATGCTGAGGCTTATTTAGGTGAAAAGGTAACTAAAGCTGTCATTACTGTTCCAGCATATTTTGATGATTCACAAAGACAAGCAACTAAAGATGCCGGAAAA
>CAZITT010000040.1:0-5690 GCA_964542235.1 uncultured Muribaculaceae bacterium
GGTTCTGGTACAACTATTGACTCAAGAATAATTGGTTTTTTCTCATCACATAATGTATCACCAGTAGTAGTATTTTTTAAACCTACTGCAGCAGCTATATCACCAGTATTAACTTCTGATATTTCTGTTCTATCGTTAGCATGCATTTGTAAAATACGACCAATTCTTTCTTTTTCATCTTTAGTACTATTTAAAACATAACTACCACTTGATAAATGTCCAGAATAAACCCTAAAGAATGTAAGCCTTCCAACAAATGGATCAGTCATAATTTTAAAAGCCAAGGCACTAAATGGTTCATTATCAGAAACTGCTCTTTCATCTTCATCACCATTTAATTTATGCCCCTTAACTGATGGAACATCAATTGGTGATGGCAAATAATCAATAACAGCATCTAATAAAAATCTAACACCTTTATTACTTAATGCATCGCCACACATTACTGGAAAAAACTTAGCTTGAATAACTCCACTTCTAATTGTTTTCTTTATTAATTCAATAGAAATTTCTTTTCCTTCAAGATAATTTTCCATAAGCTCATCATTAAATTCTGCTATTGCTTCTAAAAGTTCATTTCTTTTAGTTTCACAAATAGTCTTTAAATCAGATGGTATTTCCATTTCTTCACATTTTTCATCTTCTGTTCCATCAAATTTATAAGCTTTCATTTCAACTAAATCAATAACTCCAATAAATTCATCTTCTGCTCCTATTGGCCATTGAATTGGTTTAGCATTAACTGCAAATCTTGAATCTATTGACTTTAATGTATAATTAATATCTGCTCCAATTTTAGCCATTTTATTAGCAAAAATTATTCTTGGAACACGATATTCGCTAGCTTGCCTCCAAACTGTTTCGGTTTGAGGTTCAACTCCAGCTTGTGCATCAAGAAGTGTAACTGCTCCATCAAGAACTCTTAAACTTCTTTGAACTTCAATGGTAAAATCAACGTGTCCTGGAGTATCAATAATATTTAAGCGATATCCATTCCAAAAGGCTGTAGTTGCTGCACTAGTAATTGTAATACCTCTTTCTTTTTCTTGATCCATCCAATCCATTTGTGCCTCACCATCATGGGTTTCACCGATTCTATGAATTTTTTTAGTTAAGAATAAAATACGTTCAGTAGTTGTTGTTTTCCCAGCATCAATGTGTGCCATAATACCAAAATTTCTCGTTTTTTCTAGCGGGGTTTGCCTTGCCATAATATTTTACTCCTTTCTTACCATCGATAATGCGCAAATGCTTTATTAGCCTCTGCCATTCTATGTGTATCTTCTCTTTTTTTAACAGCTGCTCCAGTTCCATTTGAAGCATCAATTATTTCATTAGCTAAGTTTTGAGCCATTCCACGCCCTCCTCTTAGTCTTGAATAATTAATTAACCATCTTAGCGCTAATGCTTGTCCTCGCTCATTGTTAACTTCAATAGGCACTGGATAATTTGCGCCTCCTACACGACGCGATTTAACTTCTAATGCTGGCTTGATATTTTCTAATGCTTTATTAAATATTTCCATTGGATCACTATTAGTTTTTTCCTTTATAATATCAAATGCATCATATAAAATAGTTTGCGATTTTCCTCTTTTACCATCTTTCATCATGCTATTTATTAGCTTAGTAATAATTTTTGAATTATATACTGGATCTGCTAAAACATCTCTTTTTGTAGCACGTCTTTTACGCATATAAATCCTCCTTTCGTAATATTAATTTATTTTGCTTTTTTTGCACCATATTTACTACGACCTTGTTTTCTATCTTTAACTCCTTGGGTATCCATCGTACCACGTACAATATGATAGCGAACTCCAATTAAATCTTTAACACGGCCTCCACGAACTAAAACAACACTATGTTCTTGTAAGTTATGTCCTTCTCCAGGAATATAAGCGTCCACTTCTTTGCCATTACTTAAGCGAACACGAGCATATTTTCTAAGAGCTGAATTTGGCTTTTTAGGATTTTTAATTCCCACACGAATACATACTCCTCGCTTTTGAGGAGAAGAAACATCAACCGTTTTTCTTTTAATTGTATTTAATCTAGTTTGTAAAACTGGCGATTTACTCTTTCTAGTTTTATTTGTTCTTTTCTTTTTAACAAGTTGATTTATTGTTGGCATAATTGCTCCTTTCCATACACATATCCAGGTGTATCATTTATATGATTTTTATTAAGGTTTCAACAGTGAAACCCAATGAATAAAAATAAACATAAGTAATATAGCATTATATCCTATGCTTGTCAACATTTTTAAATGTTTTTTTAAATTAATTATTAATTATTTCTAGATCTAACATGTGGCTTGGATAATAATCCCATTTCTGCATCTTTTTTAAAATTATCGTATAACATTACCGCAATAGGCGTTGACCAAACAAACAAGGAAATAGGCAAAATTAATAATTTAACCATCGCTTTATCTGGTTCTTTAATACATTCAGCTGCTCTTGCCATTGTTAAGCTAAAACTTGCTCCTGATAATATTATCATGAATGCAACAGTCCCAATTCTTAAATTTTCTATTGTATTATTTATTCTATCTTTGTTATTAGATTGTTTTTTTCCCATTATAATTCCTCCAAACTATCTAAATGCATCTATTTGCCATGATACTATTAGTAAAATTAATATAAATATAAACAATAATATCAAGAAAACGTTTAGGCCCCATCCTTTGTTATTTAACTTCATAACTTACACCCCTTATTTTTCAATATCTTTTAAACAAGATACTGCTGCTATTGCTCCATCAGCTGCTGCTGTAACTAACTGAAATGCCTCTTTATAAACAACATCTCCTGCTGCATATATTTTATTAATTTTAGTTCTTCTACTTTCATCAACTTCAATATAACCATTTTTATTTGTAATTTCTAAATTATCTAAAAATGATGTTGCTGGTTTATATCCAATAAAGACAAAAGTTGCACTAACTTTAATATTTTTTATTTTGTCTTTTACTTTAATATCAATTGATTCTAATATATTATCTTTTTTAATAAAATCTATTATTTGACAATTATATATTATTTTAATATTTTTGGCTTTTCTTACCTCATCTATTAACACATCATCGCCAGATAACTTATCTTTTCTAACTATAATATATACTTTCTTACATATATTTGCCAAATAAAGAGATTCTTCTAAAGCACTATTACCTCCCCCAACAACTGCTACTGCTTTTCCTTTATATAAAGATCCATCACAAAGAGCACAATAACTTATTCCTTTTCCTGTTAACTCATCAACATTGCTAACATTAAGTTTCTTGGCTTCTCTTCCTGTTGCAATAATAACTGCCTCGCAGCTTATTTCTTCATTATCCATTATTACTAATTTTTTATTTCCTTTTAGTTCAATCCTTTTAACATTGCCACTTTTAAATGGAATATTAAGTTCATTAACTTGTCCAAAAATTCTAAGTGCCAATTCAGGTCCTTTTATTTGATTAATCCCTGGATAGTTTTCAATAGTTGAAGTAATATTTAATAATCCACCAGGAGCATTTTTTTCAAGTAAGCAAACATCAATATCATCTCTTTTTAAATAAATGGCAGCAGTCATTCCAGCAATCCCTGATCCAATTATTACAACTTTAAAATCTGATTTCATCTTTTTCCACCTCATTATATAATCTATCAAAACGAGAGCCTTTTCGCATAAATATAAACATGCATACTCCAGTAATAAATAATGCTATTGATACTAAAATTGCTACTTTAATATTACCTAACATCAAACTGTCAGTTCTAAGCATTTCTATAAAAAGCCTTCCTAAAGAATACCACATTAAATAAAAACCTGTTAATTGACCTGTTTTGCGATATTTATTTCTTCTTAGCAATATGATAATGATAAAACCAATAAGATTCCAAATTGATTCGTATAAAAATGTTGGTTGATAATATATACCCGAAATATTCATCCCTTTTATAATAAAGTTTGGTATAGGTAATTTTTGTAAAAATTCTAAAGTCGTTACTGGTCCATGAGCTTCCCCATTAAAAAAGTTACCCCATCTTCCTATTGCCTGGCTTATAAGCATACTAACTGATATAATATCAATTATTTTTAAAGTTCGCACTTTATATTTTTTAGTATAAAAAAGTATCCAAATAAATCCACCTAAAATTGCTCCATGAATGGCAAGTCCGCCATTCCAAATTTCTAATATTTCTAATGGATATAATTTATAATAATCAAGATTAAACAAAACATAATAAAGTCTAGAACCAATAATTCCAAATATTATTGTCCAAAATAATAGATTAATAAAGAAATCTTCTGATATATTTTGTTTTTTTATTTCTCTATAAGCAATATATGAACCTACAAATATTGCTAACAAGAGAAATATTGAATACCAATATATTTCGATAAAACCTAAATCAAGCGCCACTTTATTCATATCTCTCTCCTTATAAAACTTTTTTTAAGAATTGACCTGTATAAGATGCATTAATTTTAGCAATCTCTTCAGGAGTTCCTGTTGCTACAACTTCTCCGCCTCTGTTTCCTCCTTCAGGGCCTAAATCAATTATATAATCGGCTACTTTAATCATATCTAGATTATGCTCTATTACAATAACACTATCATTATTATCTACTATTTTATTCAAAATTGCAATAAGCTTCTTGACATCTGCTGGGTGAAGACCAGTAGTAGGTTCATCTAGTATAAATAAGGTTTTTCCAGTTGGTTTTTTTTGCAATTCTCTAGCTAATTTAACTCTTGATGCTTCCCCTCCAGATAAAGTAACAGCATTTTGTCCTAATTTAATATATCCTAAACCAACATCATTAAGTACTTGTAATTTGGATTTTATTTTAAAAACTGCATCAAAAAACTTTAGAGCTTCTGAAACTCTCATTTCTAAAACTTCAGCGATATTTTTATCTTTAAATTTTATTTTTAATATTTCGCTGTTATATCTAGTTCCCCCACAATCTTCGCAAGGAACATAAACATCAGGCAAAAAGTGCATTTCGATTTTTTTAACGCCGTCTCCCCTGCATTTTTCACATCTACCACCTTTAACGTTAAAAGAAAATCTTCCTTTATCATACCCTAATACTTTAGCTTCCTTAGTGTTAGCAAATAATTCTCTTATATCATCAAATACTCCTGTATAAGTTGCAGGATTGCTTCTAGGCGTTCTCCCTATTGGATTTTGAGATATATCAACAACTTTATCAATATTATCGATTCCCATAATTTTTTTATAACTGCCTGGTTTTATTTTTGTCCTATATAAATTAGATGCTAAAGCTTTATACAAAATTTCATTTATTAATGTACTTTTACCACTGCCTGAAACACCAGTAATGCAAGTAAATTTCCCAAGAGGGATTTGAACATTAATACTTTTTAAATTATTTTGAGAAGCACCAACAATTTCAATGCTTTTACCTGTTCCTTTTCTTCTTTTATTAGGCACTTCAATAAATTCCTTACCACTTAAATATCTACCTGTAATACTATTTTCTACCTTTTCTACCTCATCAGGAACTCCACATGCAACAACTTCTCCACCTTCATCTCCAGCACCTGGTCCAATATCGATTAAATAATCTGATTTTCTCATCGTATCTAAATCATGTTCAACAACAATTAAAGTATTACCTAAATCCCGCATTTTTATAAGTGCTTCTATTAATTTCTCATTATCTTTT
>CAZITT010000040.1:5700-6358 GCA_964542235.1 uncultured Muribaculaceae bacterium
GATGAAGTCCAATACTAGGCTCATCAAGAACATATAAAACTCCTGTTAATTCAGTACCAATTTGTGTTGCTAATCTAATTCTTTGTGCCTCACCACCCGATAATGTTCCAGCTGCTCTAGAAAGTGATAAATAATCAAGTCCAACATTAATTAAAAAATGCAATCTTTCTTTAATATTTTTAATTAATAACTGAGCAACTTGCACTTCTTCTTTATTTAGTACCAATTTATCTAGAAAATCATATAATTCACAGATGCTCATTTTTGTTAAATCATATATATTTTTCTTATTTATATAAACAGAAAGTGATTCTTCTTTTAACCTAGCACCATGACAAGTATTACAAATATATTCAACCATATAGTTTTCTAACCAATCTCTTATCCAATTACTACTAGTTTCCATATATCTTCTTTGAAGATTATTAATAATCCCCTCATAATTATTTAAATTATTAATGACATTGCCGCTTTTGCTAACAATACTAAATTTAATTTTATCAATTGATCCATGCAAAATAATATCTAACTCTTTTTGCCCCATATCTTTTATTGGTTTATTCATATCAATATCATAATAATTACAAACTGTTTCTAATTTTTTATAATCAATACTTTCTTGATCTTCACTTAAAGTCATGATCGCTCCATCGTTAAT
>CAZITT010000041.1:0-6315 GCA_964542235.1 uncultured Muribaculaceae bacterium
ATCTCATCATTCTCATTGAATCTCTTACAGGATATCTTCTTGCAAATTCCATATATGGATCAATAGTTGAATCTCCAGCATCTATTCTTCCCACTAATTTTCTTAATCCACTTCTAAATATTTCAGGGGCATCATCTATTGATCTTTGAAGAGCGATTGGTATAGTGTAATGCTGTGCAAGAATTTCTAAGTTTTTTAAATAGTAAGGCAATAACTGATCAATTTGATATAATCTTTTTTTATAAAAATTTCTTAATTTAACATATTGCATTTTATATAATAAATAAGCAAGAACAATACAAACTACAAAATTAATAAAATTAAGATTACTCAAGAAAACTAAAATGATAAACATAAAGCCAATTACTGAATTTCTTAATCTCAAATAAAATAATTTATTTGGATCAGCATCATCGCCATATCTTACATTAACATAAAAATCATAATCTTTTTCTTTTAATGATTTTATATATATATCATTATCTCTTATAAACGATTGAGTGTCAATAGTACCATTGTAGATAGCAACGAATAAAACAATTGAAACAACTAAGACAATTACCATTATTCAACACCCACATTCTCATTATAATATTTTTCACCACTCCATAAGAAGAAACTATTTATTAAAATTACGGCGTGTAAAAGAATAACTACAATAGGTTCTTTTAACATTTTCATATATGTATCAATTCCTAAAAGATACTGAACTAACATTACAAGTAAATATAACATTATTCCATATTGAATAAACGATTTATGAAATGATTTGCGATCTAACCTGTCACGATAGACATTTTCAACTAACATATCGATATCAAGCAGCATATTTTCTAATACTTCATTATTTTCTAAGGAACCTTCTTTGGTAATTTGTAAAAATATTTGATGCATATTTTTTACTATGTGGTAATCATATTTCTTGTTCATATATGCTATTGCTTCATCAATTGTTCCTTTTTCATAGGCTAAATCTAACATAACTTTAATATCGCTTTTTATTGGATCATCTACTACTCCTGATTCATAAACACCTTCTAGTGATTTAACAAAGGATTGAGTAGTCGCAAATTCCATAATAATATTTGTTGTATATATTTGAACTTGTTCAAATACATATTCGCTATATATTCTTTTCATCCTCAAATAAGCAATATAAGGAACTATTAAAATAGCAATAGTAGTATATATTATTGTAACCCAAATATTATAAAAATATAAATAAGAAATGACTACGGCAATACCACCAAAAAGAGCTATTTGCACTATGTATTGACGAGGAGTATATTCAAGACCTAACTCTTTTACCTTAAGTCTAATTGTCTTAAAAGCATAAGGTTCATATTTAGAATATATTCTACCCCATTCTTCTTTTATAAATTTATTAACTGATGTGCTAGCATTTTTTCGATATAAAATAACAAATATAACTACTAATGCTACTAATATTATCACCATGTTTATTCACCTCTTTTTAAATAACAGTATCTTCATTGCCACCATTTTGCTTTTTTTCATCTAAATAAACACCTTGTCCGGCTAAATAATCTAACAAATATTTAGATGGTTCTTTTTTTATTTCTTCGCCTGATACATTTTTCTTATATAAAATTCGATAATCAGGCTTATTATCATCATCAACATAAAATTCGACTACTTCTGATATTTCTCTTATAAATTTACCAGTTTTTCTATCATATCTTGCCCTAATATGTACTCCTATTTGAATATATCTGTATATTGTTTTTGAAAATTGATCAACATCAATATCAGTCTCTAACAAACTATACATACGCATAGGAATTGATTCTGCTTTATCAGAGTGAATGGTTGATAATATGTTATGACCTGATGATATTGAATTACGAATGGCAGTAACAGCTTCCGCGCTACGAACTTCGGATAATAGTATCCATTTAGGATTTTGTCTCATACAAGTCATAAGTAATTCTGAGTATGAGGCAATATTATTTGTTTTCATTGAAACAATACTTCTAGTTGGAAATATTTTATCTAAGTGTAATTCTAGAGTATCTTCTATCATAATTATTTTTTCATTTTCTTTTATTTTTGATGCTAGATATTTAACTAATTCTGTTTTACCAGCACCTGTTTCACCACTTACAACAATATTACAATGCCCTTCAACACACTTTACTAAAAAGTCATGTACTTCTTCTGTTATATAATTTTGTGAAAGGATTTTTTCTTTTTCTAATCTTATTTTAGCAGGCGTTTTTCTAAATACTGCCGCTATCCCATTTCTAGCGATTGATTCATGAACAAAATTCATACGAAGTTCACTACTTTCAGAGTCTAAATAAGGATGGGCCATATTAAACACTTTGCCAACTACATTAGCACATTGAAAAGCGATTTTTTCAATTAATTGATTATCTAAACCAGGATTTTCAACTCGATAGTCACCTTTATCAATTGATTTAATCCATAATTGTCCTCCATTAGCGTATGATATATCAGTAATATTATCATCAACTAAATAAGGTTTTAATGGTCCAAAATCAATATGTGAAAAACTTGCTTCTGCCCCTATTGCATCATTTTCGCTTACTTGATTACCTTCAACAACTGCTCCTTCTTTTTTTAAAGAAAAGTTAGGCGTTTGATTATTGCCAAACATTATTCTGCCAATTCCCCAGTTGGAGCAATTGTTTCTTCTGTAGTTGTTTGAGGGATGTAAGTACTTCTTGAATTAATATACTCAACAATTGTTGATGAGGTAATTGATGTTTCTCCTGGTTCTGCTTTTAATGCTTCGTTTGTAGGTACTGGTATTAATTCAACCGCTGTATCTTTGCCTGATAAATATAAAGCTTTTCTTAATAACAGATGAATTTCTTCTGAAACTGCAAAGATTATTGTTGAAGGAGTTCTGGTTTTCTCAGTATTTTCAAAAACATTATCACCATTTTTATCTTTTACAGCTAATACTTTAACATTCTGTAATAATTTTCCTACCATAATCTTGTTACCTGAATCTAAGCCTTTAAAATAAATATCAATATAATTGCCCGGAAAGATACTGTTACCATAAGTAGATTCAATATCAACTGGTAAATTAAATGCTACTCTTCCTTCTGGTATTTCAGTTAAGGCGGCATCTGGCAATTCTTCAAAATTAATGATTAAATCTGAATAGAATAAACCACCTTTAGCAATTGTAGAATTAATATTTGTATATTTTCCAATAACTTTTTCACTACTGATAACAATACTGCCTTGTAATGTTGATTTAAGAGCTTTTGTGTAGCCAATCATATCAGCTGTTATTTTTGTTCTTGGATTTATTACTACTTTAGCATAGGGAATTGTTATTGTTTCCGTTCCTTTATTTACTGCATAAGTATATCCAAAATATAAAATCGCAATTATTGCTAATACTCCGATAATTGTTACTGTATTTTTATTCCCCAAAAATCTTTTTAACCCATTCATATTCTTTTCTTCCTTTCCTATTTAATAGTTTTTTCTTCTATTATTGCTGCTATATTGTTAGTAATGTTAAATTCATATTCATCACTAAAATTATTTTTAAAAAATGATTTAAATATTCCTACTGACTCACCATATTTAACCCCAATTACTACCTTGGGTGGATTTTCTACAATATCGTAAATTGTTATTTGATATTGTCTAGTTATATCTGCTGATTCAGCATATCTTCTTATCAAACTTTCAACGAATTTTTCTTCATCTATTTTAATAACACCAGGCGCATATTCATTTCCTGTATCATCAATATATCCATATCTATAAGCAACTAAATCAACGGATTCTGTCATTGCTGCTTCTGTTGCTTCCTTCAACAAATAGTAGTTTTGATCATTAGAAGTTGAAACTTGGCCAAAGAATACTATGACAGCAATCCCTATTAACCCTAAAGCGATTAATACTACTCCCCACATAGATGCTTTCATTCTTCATCACCTGCTTTTGTAAAAATATTAGCATAAGCATTATGAATAAATTCACTTTTATATGGAATTATTTTATTATCTTCATCAATTGTTATGTTATCAACAGAATAAAATACTTGATAGCCTTTACTTTTATTATAACTTTTAATTGATCTAATGCTATCTCTATCTAAATTAATAATATAAAGTGGATCTTTATTGTATTCACTACCTGTAATTAACTTTTTTTCTTGCCAGTTTTGCCAATTACTAGGTACTTCTCTATCTAAGAAAGGGTTTGATAAAGATATTTGACGATAACCAAATCTTTCATACCATGTCTTACTTCCACTATTATATATATTATAACCACAACTAGAGACAATAGTCCAGTCTTTATTGATATAATTAGCGCTAATTTTTAACATGTGATTGCCATAAGGCATACTAAAATCAGTGTATAACATATTATTAGGATTAGTACAGTTTGTACACTTATCACTTGCTAATACTACTCTTCCATAATCAGAGCCATACATAATTGTTTGTTTGGAAATAGGAACATATTCATAATTAAAAGTAACTCCCTTAAGCCATAAATAAGAAACAGTTTTACCATTAATAGTCGTAGATAAGCTATCTTTACCTGTTTTAGATAAATTACTTAAAACAACATCAGTTTTATTTTTTAATTCAGTTTGATAATTTACAGCTTTGTAAATGCTATTGTCAACATCGTCAATAGTAACTTCTAAATCAATATTCTTTATTCTATCTTTAAAATTATCAGTCCAATCAATATATAAGTTCAGTTCTTCATCCATTGCTGCTTTAGTTGCACTAGATGCATTCTTATAAGCTGCTACAAAAGCATTATTATCAAATTCTCCTCTACATACCCTTGTAATTATAGCATTAATAGGCGAATAATTTATACCAATCCCCGATAACGTTTGTCCAACCACACCAGGTGTTGTAATAGCCATAAAATCTTGACATGCTATATAAGAATAACTATCAGATGTAGTAGCATAACTATTATATATTTCTTTTGTTATATCAGTATAAACTACATATTCTATAAAACTGTCATCACTAAATACATAATCACTTTCAGTAATACATTTACCAGTATCACTAATTTTAGCAACTGCTGTACAAGGAAAAAGCAATATGAAGAATAATACAATAAATCTTATCTTTTTCATATATCTAACCTCTTTTTTCTTTTAGCAGATATAACTATCGCCAACGAACTAATTATAGTTACAACTCCTACTAAACTAACAATTATTATTACTTTATTATCTTTTATAAATTTAATAATACTAGAAGTTATTTCATTTTTATCATTGTCTACTGTTTTATTATCATTTTTTTCTTCTGCATAGGCTGTAATTCCAGTAATGAAATCCTTCCAGCTAATGTCATATTTATACCACATATCACAATATTTGTACTCAGGATTTTCTTTACATATTTCTAGTTCTGAGTATTCATTGTATTTTGGTAAAGATAAAGTTATAGTCGTTAAAAGTAAGTCTTTACAAGTTCCACTTTTTGAAAATACTCTGAAGGCATAAATCAAGCCTGATTGATAGCCGCCCTCTTCAATCGTTTTATTATCAACACCATAAATGTATTTTTTGTTATTGTTATCTATTAAAAATAAATCAGAAGGTAAATTAGATATTAATATTTTAAAATTTCCTTTTTCAATATGTTTATAATTGATAACTACTTTTTTTGATAGAGTAATCTTTTTTTCTTTTTCACGATTATCACAAGTAGCAGCATTTATTTTGGGAATACTAACAAAAAATAGAATAATCAACGTTATAAAAATAAATAAATTTCTTTTCATTATTTATTCTCCTTTACCACTTATTATTATTACATCATAATAATATCATAAAAATAGCAAAAATAAAAGTTAAAATTTACTTATATAAATTTACAAATTATGGTTTTTTTGTTATTATTAAAAACAGTGAGATGATTATTATGAAAAATAGCAATAAAATTATTATAATTATATTAATCGCATTATTATTAACAATTGGTGCTTTATTTATTGAAAAATTTTATCACCCAAGCGCTACTTTAAATAATATATCGCTTAAAGAATTTAAAAAGAAAGTAGATAATAAAGATAGTTTCATATTATTAATTGTTAAAGATGATTGTCCTTATTGCGAATTATATGAACCAAAATTTAAAAAAATAGTAAAAGATTATCAAATAGATAATGCTTTCTATATCAATATTTCCTCATTTTCAAAAGAGGACACAACTAGCTTTAACAATATGATATCTTTTAATGGAACTCCCACCACTGTTTTTTTTGATAAAGGTATAGAAATGGATCTTTGGACTAGAATAAACGGTAATAAAAATA
>CAZITT010000042.1:0-6264 GCA_964542235.1 uncultured Muribaculaceae bacterium
GACAATAGCAGGTAATAATTCTGGTCTAGTTGTTGCAACTATAAATTTATCTTTTTCTTCAGTATCAAAGTTAATATAATTAAAAGTTGTTTTTATTGTTTTTGTTTCTAGTTCTGCTTGAGCAATAGAAGTTAAACATTCATTACACCATAATGCTGGGGACTCTTTGTGATAACAATAGCCTTTTTCCACTAAATCTAAAAAAGATGCTTGACTTATTTTAATAGTTGAAGGACTAATAGTTTTATAGGCGATACTCCAATCAGTACTAACTCCCATTTTAGACCATAATTCTTTAAACTCTTTTTCATATTTATCAGTTGTTTCATAACACAATTTAGAAAAAGCTTCTCTTCCTATTTCATGGGCTTTTTTACCTTGTTCTTTTTCAACTAATCTTTCACTAGGAAGGCCATTATCATCAAAGCCAAAAGGATAGAAGATATTATAACCTCTTAATCTTTTATATCTGGCAATAATTTCTGTTTGAGAATACGAAAATATATGACCAATATGAATTTTACCACTAACTGTTGGAGGAGGAGTATCAATAGAATAAACCTCTTTTTGATCTATTTTAAATTTATAAATTTCCCTCTCATTCCAATAATCCATCCATTTTTTTTCTTTAACCTTGAAATCATATTTTGAGTCTAGCATCATTTATCATCTCCTTATATATTATTTTAAATAAAAATAACTAAATCCATAAGGACGTAGTTATCGTGGTACCACCTTAATTTATATAAATAAATTATATCTTAAATATTTAACGCATATTAAACGGAAATATTCTACTCATTTCAAATATTCAACTCTCAAGCTACCTTCAGTTTTAATAATTATTAGTTTGCACCAACCACTAACTCTCTAAAATTATGATAACTTACTCCTCTTGATCTTCGTCATTGACAAAATTATATTACTAAATTAGTATTTTGTAAATATTTATTCAAAATAATTTTTTACAAATTCTTTATAAGCTTTTTCTTCTAATTTTAAATTTAACTTATTAATGTCCACTTTAGGAAATATTTTATTAAGAAAATATTTAAGTAACATAGGATTTCTTATCAATATTGGTCCTAAAGTATAAGTGCCATAAAAATTATTAAATACTATTTCATCGTTATATGATTTTTCATTAATAATACCTTCATGATTTTCAAATCCAATTATTTTATTGTTTATTAATTTAGAATCTCGATGTACTTCTTTTATCACTCTTTTATCAGTATATTCTACGATATAATCAAAAATATTTAATCCTTCTATCTCATCTTGTTTAGTAATAATTTTTTTACCAAACATATCAATGGCATTACCTGTTATTAAAAAGAATTTATTATTATTTATATACTTTTTAATTTCATTTTTGTATTTCATTAAATGTTTGAGAGCTTCTTTTTGATTATCTTCAGTGCCTGATCCAATATAAATTAAATCATATTTCTCTATATCGAGTGGATCATTTAAAGAAAGATAGTCAACATTTACTTTTATTTTTAAACTATTTAAAGCATTTATCAAAGCTTTTATATTTCCTCTTTCGCCATATAAATTTAAAAAATCATAATATAAATAACCTATTTTCATATAATTTCACCTTCAGTTTTTAATTGTTTTTTAAATTGTTTATCCATATCAAAATAAAATAAGCAGTATATTATTCCTTTAGCATTTTTCTTTATAAATGATGGAGCTTCAATTGAGTTAAGGCATATTTTAATTTTTTTTGGATCAACATTAGCACATTTTAATCTTACTGCAAGGTCATAGGCAAATGGACCGAATAATAATATTTTTTTAATGCTTTCATCTTTTAATAATTCAAAGTTAATATCGTATAACCATGATATATCTTTTAAGTTATACCGGCCACTTATTCTATTAAAGCCAATAGCAACTGTTTTTAACCCCAAAGATCTTTTAACGTATTCTAATGACTGATTATAAGAAATGGGTGTTTCATTTTTACTTAATAGGATATATCCTTTTACTTTATCTAATCTAAATTCTGTAAATCTTTTTACTTTTAAATTTAAATTGTTTAAAGTATTAACTATTATCTTTTCTTCAATTTTATTATCTTTTGCTACTGCATAGCAAACTAAATTATTATAGATATTATAAATTGCATTATTAATAAGTTTTATTTTGTTATTTTCAATAGTAATGCTATTATTTTTTATCATTTTAGCTTCATATTTTGGCTTCGGTCTTTTAAAAGAACAATTTGGACAATGATACATGCCCAGGTTTCCATAATGGAAATAATCGAATATCATTTTATTATAACACTTAGGACAATATAACAAATCAAGAGTATTAATTGGTTCATTAGTTGATAATTTTGTTTTAGCAAGTCCATAATAAATTATTTTATTTTGTTCATTTAATAGTCCAAATTTAACAACAAGGGGATCATCAGCATTTAAAAATAAATGGGTACTTGGCTTAATGCTACTATTTATTTCGTTAAAAACTTTATCAAAATGACCGTTTCTGGCTAATTGATCTCTTGATAAATTAGTAATTATAAAATCTGTTGGAGTAATATATTTAAAGACATTTTTAACATATCTTTCATCAATTTCAATGATAACTGCGTCTTTTTTTATTTTACCAAATAAATTACTAGCTTCTATTAATGATGTCGTAACACCAGGTAATAAATTAGAACCTTTAACATTATGGGCAACTGTCTTATTACTATTAAGATAAATATTATTTAAAATTTCTGAGACAGTAGTTTTACCCGTTGTTCCAGTTACAAAAATAACATCTTTAGGCATTTTAAAATATGATAAGATATCTTTATTTAATTTAATTGCTAATTTACCAGGATATGCTGAGCCTCTTTTACATATTTTTAAAATTAACATTGATACTTTTGCGATTAAAATAATCATAAAATTCATTTTATCAACTCCATATAATAATTATAACAATTTGCACCTATTTTGTATATAGGTTATACTATTTAAAGAGGTATTAGTATTATGGAAAATGAATTAATAGTAGACACTAAAATAATTAATAACAACATAAAAAAGATTATTAAGTTAAATAGCGATTATAAATACCATTTAGGAGTCGTAAAAGCTAATTGTTATGGATTAGGATATGATAAAAAAATAATTAAGGCAATAATTAATGGTGGTATTAATTATTTAGTTGTTTATAATATTGAAGAAGCTTTAATGATTAGAAAAGATTTTAAAAATATTCCAATATTATGTTTAGAACCAGTGGTAAAAGAAAAAATTAAGGATTGTATTAAAAATAATATTACAATTACGATTAGCAATTTAGAGTATTTGCAAAAGATAACTGGTTATTTAACTAATAAATTAAAAGTACATATTAGAATATCAACGGGATTTATTGGCATAATGAAAAAAGATACATTATTAAAAATTTATAATATATTAACAAATAAAAAAATAATCATTGAAGGAATTTATACTCATATATATGATGAAAACAATCTAAAAAATATTGATAAGCAGTTACAATTATTTAAGGATTTAATAAGTAATATTGATTATCAAAATATTAAAATTATCCATGTTTTTAATGGCACTTCACTTCTAAATTCCAAAAAACCTCATTTTGTTAATGGTTTCAGAATAGGATCTATCATGTATGGATTTAATAAAAATAGTATTAATTTAAAATTATGCTTGAAATATAAAACTAAGATAGTTGATATTAGATATCTTAAAAAAGGTGAAAATTTGGGATATGACAATAACTATACTGCTCAAAAAGATGAATATATAGGAATCATTCCTGTTGGATATTATAATGGCTTTGTTAGAGCCAATAAAAATAATTATGTTTATATTAAAAATAAAAAATATTATTTAGCAGGAAATATTTGTATGTGTGAGTCATTTATAAAGATAGATAAAAATATTAAAATAGATGATGAAGTAATTATTATTAAAGATTTAAATCATCTTTTAGATATCGCTGACAAGACAAATACTATTCCTGAAGAACCAATATTATCAATAAAAAATGTAAATACTATAACAAAATAAAAATTCTTAACGAATTCTTATTTTGTTAAATAATTTTTTTAACATTCTATTTTTGTAACTAATATATAAATATCCTATTATTGGTATACTAAAATATACTATATTCATTGCTAAAGATACTAATCTATTATCATATTTATACGGTAGTAGATATTTAAGAATTAGCGCTAAAATTATTAATACTAATGTAGGAAGCATATTTTTTAATAACATTTTATATGTATCTTTATAATCAATTTGACATTCTTTTGTAGTCATAATTAAAGCGATAATACAAGTTGCACTAAAACCAATAATTGAAGATATTATTGATCCATAATAAGGATAGACATTGATTTTATCCATTAATATTATCAAAGGAACATTTAAAATTATATTAATTAAAATACCAACGGTAGTTGATACGTAAACTATTTTATATTTATTTAATCCTTGAAGAGCACTAGTGATAGTTGTTGCTAATGCTGAAATAAATGCAACATAAATACTTAAACTTATTATTATTGGCCCTATCTCACTAAGTCCATAAAAAAGATACCAAACATCTTTAGCAAAAATTGATATTAAAACAGTTAATGGCAGACCAGCAAATATTACTAATTGTAAAGCTTTATTAAATGTATTTTTTACTCCTATAATATCTTTTTTAGTATAAGAATCAACTATATTTGGAATTAAACTGATGGCAATTCCTGTTGAAATGGCAATAACAATTCTTTGAAATTTTTCACCCCATGTTGAATAAATGCTAATAATATTTTCAACTTCATTAGTTGGTATTTTTAAAACAGAAGTAAGAGTTCTAAAAATAATAACAATATCAACAAAATTATAAATAGTAAGAATTGCACTAACAACAATAAAAGGAATAGCATAACTGATAATTCTTTTTAAAATATTTTTATTGGTAATTTTATCACCATGTTCAGGAGTAGGAAACATTTCTTTTTTATGCTTTTTAAAGATTAGATTTAAATATATATAAGCGCCTATGCCACCTATTGTTGCTCCTGATAAAGCAATCATGATTGCTCCTGTTTCATTAATATTTAATACTTTAAGAGCAATATAACTTCCACCAATAACTACGACAACTCTTAATATTTGTTCAATTACTTGACTGAAAGAAGATATTGTAATAAATTTATTTCCTTGAAAAAAGCCCCTAGTTATACTTAAGAAAGGGATAACCAATACGGCAAATGAAATTGCTCTAATTACCAAAACAATATCAGTTAATGTATTTCCTCCTTTAGCATCACCAATGATAAATTTGGCAAAATATGGGGCAAAAATCATTAATATTATAAATGCTAATACTGATATAAAAGTTATTAAATTAAGCGCCTGTTTATAGGTTCTTTCTTTTGCATCGTAATATTTTAAAGCATCATACTCACTAACTAACTTACTAATAGCTAAAGGAATACCTGCTGTTGATATTGCTAAAAATATCGCATATATGTTATAAGCATAACTGTATAAGGCTGCCCCCTTAGAAGTAATGATCATATAAAATGGGATAACATATAAAATACCTATTACCTTAGATATCATAATACAAAGTGTAGCGGAAAAAGCCCCTTTTTCAAAAGAATCTTTCTTCAATTTAATCACATCAACTTTCTACTAGTAATATTTTAACAAATAATAATAAATAAATCTACAAAGAAAAAAAGTATTAAATCATACTTTCAATATCTTTTGGAATCTCATCTTGGATAATTGTGTTGACAATTTTATCTTCTTTTTCCTTTGATATTTCTTTACCCGCCATTATACTTATTTCTTTTACAACATCACGTAATACTTTTTCATCTTTCATATTACTTTTTTGTAATTTGTTAGCTAACGAGATAATTGTATCTTTATTTATATTTGTTTTATTTTCTATTTTCTTAAAGAAAGAATCACTAATATTAAACATAAACCCTCCAATACTATTATAGTATATGTGGGTTAAGGTTTTTTGCTAATGCCTTTTTCTTGTTCTTTTTTCTTATAATCTTCTATTTTTTCTCTTATTTTTAATGACTTATCAAGATAAGTTTGAGGATCAATTTGATTGTTTTTCATCCTATCGTTTAATATTTCTTGTGAATATTCTAAAACTTTTAATTCATCTTTAATATTTACTTTTTTAAATAACATAACTAACTCCTATTCTTAAATTCTAAAACAATTGGTGTTCCTTCAAAGCCAAAACTTTCTCTTA
>CAZITT010000043.1:0-5752 GCA_964542235.1 uncultured Muribaculaceae bacterium
AACCATCAGGGAAAACTCTAAGATCTAAATCATAATCAATATATTTTATTGTTTTATTTTCTATTACATATGGCGATGCTAAATTACAGTAGTAATATAGTCCCGAAGATTTTAGTTGACCAATAACATTGAACCATCTATTTTTATAAAAATAAATAATTGCCGGTTCTTTGGTTTTCCAACTTCTACCATCTGATTCTATTACCTTTGTTTTATTATTACCAAATACCATATATTCATTTGTTTCATCTAACAGAATTGCCTCATCCCATGTTCTATGAGGATGACCATTGTGCTTATAACTATGGATATCTAATTTTTCACCTCTTAAATTATCCACGTTTTCACTCCTTAAAGTGATTATAACACAATGATATAAAAAATTACAATTGATTTGCTAAAACAAGCTAACAAGATGTAAATTTTTATAAAATGAAAAAAGGTTTATTTTAAAACCTCTATTCCTTTTTGTAATTGATTATCAGTGCTATCACTTGGATTTGTATAATAATCATCACTTAGTTTAATTTCAATGGTAGGAGTTACTCCTACTTTATTTATTTCGTTTCCCTTTGGCGTTAGCCAAGTTTGAATTGTATATTTAATCATACCTCCTGTTGATAAATTCATCGTAGTTTGAACTGTTCCTTTGCCATAAGTTTTTTCTCCAACAATAGTTGCTTTTTCATTTTCTTTTAATGCTGATGTTAATATTTCTGATGCTGATGCGCTTGTTCCATTAGTAAGGACTACTATCTGATAATCAACTGATTCTTTAGTTTCATCATATATTTTTTGAACTAATTCTTTTGATTTTATTTGATATAAAAGGGTATTTTTAGGTAAAAGAAGTTCAAGAATATCTGTTACTACATTTAAATGTCCACCTATATTATTTCTAACGTCTATTATTAAACTATCAATATTTTTGCTTTTTAATTGATCTAAAGCTTCTTTAAATTGTTTAGTGGTATTACTTGCAAATATAGAAATATTAATATATCCAATTTTTTTATTATCTTTTAATATCGTCTTACTTTCAACTGAAGGAATATCGATTGATGCAGTAGTTAATTTTAATTCTAATTCTTTACCATTTCTTAACACTATTAATTTAATATTCTTATTATTTTTCCCCTTAATCATATCTGATATTACAGCAGGAGCTTTGCCTAATACATTAGTACCATTTACTTTTGAAATAATATCTCCTACTTTTAATCCTGCTTTAGAGGCTGGGGTATTATTAAAAACAGTGGATACGATAGTTTGATTATTATTACTATATGAAAGAGCTGCTCCAATTCCATAATAAACTCCTTCAATTCGCTCTTCAAATTCTTTAAGAGATTCAGAATCAATATAAGTAGTATTATCATCATTTAAATAATTTAACATTCCAGATATCGCTGCTTCTAATAATTCATTGCTATTTATTTTGTTATAATATTCATCTAATAACTTGTTAAATACTTTATCGAATTCAGAGGTTTGAACTTTAACTATTTCTTTTTCTTGATAATTGATATTACTACCAATTAACACTCCAAAAAATATTGTAATTATCATTATTAAAATAACTTCTAAGATATTAAATCTTTGTTCACTTAATTTAAATTTTTTAAGCCAAAGAGTTATTTTTTCTAATATTCCATCTTTCTTTTTATTCTTTAAAGCTTTTTTTCTTGGTGGAATAGTTTTAGTATTCTTGCTCTTTGAACTTTCTTTTTTATTCATTTTTTTGCCTCCATTTATATGAAATTTTAATTTTTCTTTATTATTATTTTAACTGTTGGACGTTGCGATGTATAACTTAATCTTAAATCATCACCAGTTACTATAACGTTTACAATATGTTCCCCTTCTGTTAAATCTGTTAAATCGACATAAGCTGCTACAGTATCTTTATTTAATTGTTTAATCGCTCCCGCTGTTCCTTTAATAATTACATTTACACTACTATCTTCTTTAGATGCTGCTTGAGCACTATAATTTGATTTTAAGTTCCTAGTTCCCACTGAAATATTTTCTAATGTACTCTCAACGACTTTGTCTAAAGTAATTTTTACATTAACTTCATTTACATTCATATAAGTAACTCCTGTTGGTTTATCTAATGTTACCTTATATTCTTTATTTTTATCTAAGTCTGTAACATCTACTTTTACTGGAATATACGTAATATCGCTAATTATGTCATTAGGTCCATAAATGGTTACCTGTTCTTTAGATAAGTTCATAGCATTAATAGCTTTTCCAAAAACAACATTTCCTACTGGAATTACTTTTAAAGCTACTGTTTTTTGAGGAGATTGAATAATAACACTTGCATCTACGGTTTTAGGAACAATTTCTATATTATCTAATCTATCACCATTTTCATCATAAGCTACTAATTCAATATCCTTTAAGACATTTGTTCCTATCGTTGGATTTTCTATTTTACTAATATCTACTTTCGCTTTTACAACAGCAACTTCAATTAACTGTTCTTCTGATGCTTTAATATAAATTTCATCTCTATTTAAAGTTACACCTGATATATTATATCTTGAATCTAAAGTATCTTCTTTAATAGTTTCTATTTTTACTCTAGTAGCTTTTGAAACTTTTTCCGATATCACTACTAATGGAATTATTGATGGATCTATTTTATATTGAACTGAGGAAACTATTTTAGTGTACTGAATTCTTACTTGATTTTTATATGTACCTGGTTTGTAATCTGTTAAATCTACTGTTACACCATTAGTAGGATACTGCTTTGCTAAATATAAATCTGATTGTCTTCCAATTAAAGTTATATCAACAGTAGCGGGAATACCTTCTATTACGTAAGCTTCTTTATTATATAAAACATTTACTGGTTGATTGTACAAAATATAGGCTGATTTGTTTAAAATAATATTTGTTTGATTATCAATAGTATAAAAAGCAGCAAAAGAAATTACTAAAGATAAGGTTAACAATACTATTTTATTATTTAAAAATCTTTCTAAAGGTTTATTGTTAGTTTTAAACAAACTAGAAATAAATAACATTAGTTTTGTAATTGGAGTGATAATTATGCGATCAAAAAGATGATATATTGCAACAAAAACACTACCTATTTGTAGTAAAATTTTTTTCTTTGGTCTCTTACTCATAAATATTCTCCTCATTGTCTTCAAGAGCAGCATCTACTTTAGGCCTTAATTCTTCGATTAACATCATTCTAGCATCATCCATCATTAAATTATAATAAATTTCTCCTTGAACAGCGATAGAAATACGACCTGTTTCTTCTGATACAACAATAGAAATGGCATCGGTTTCTTCAGCGATACCTAAAGCTGCTCGATGTCTTGTTCCTAATCTTTTATTTATTTTAGAACTACTGCTTGTTGGAAATACTGCTCCAGCACATGATATTTTATCTCCTTCAATAATAACCCCACCATCGTGAAGAGGATTATTAGGAAAGAAAATAGAAATCAAAAGCTCACTTGATAAATCTGCATATATTTTTTTAGCAGCAGCAATGTAATCACTTAAACTGACGTCTCTTTCAACAACAATTAATGCTCCTATTCGCGTTTTTCTAAAATACTCAACTGCTTGCATTATTTCATAAACTACTCTTTCTCTTTCATCGACTGTAAGTATTTTATGTCGGCCTAATAACTGACTTCTCCCTAATTGTTCTAAAATACTTCTAATTTCAGGTTGAAAGACAATTATTAAAGCAAGAGGCCCCCACATAATAACATACTCAAGGACAACTCCAACTGTAATAAGTCCTAAATAATCAGCTATTAATTTTAAAATAATTATTATTAAAATTCCTTTAAATAACATCGATAATTTAACATTATTTTTAATATTTTTTAATATTTGATAAAAAAGAATCCAAACAATTGTAATATCTAATACTTTTCTACAAATTTCAATTATTGATTCAAAAGTCATAAATAACCTCCTAATTTATCTCAAATAAGTATAACATATTTTGTTAAAAACTTAAACCCCTAATGATTAGAAAATAAAAAAATCATATTAAAAAATATGATTTAATTTATTTTATATTCTAGTATGCAGTCCAACCACCATCGGCAGTTATAATAGCACCATTTATGAAACTTGAATCATCACTAGATAAGAATAGTGCTGTTGTTGCAATTTCTTTTGGATCTCCTGTTCTAGGATTTAGATTAATCCCTGATGTTGCTTTTTCCATTCCAAATTGGTTAGGGTTTGTAATAGAAGCTCCAATATTTGTATTTACTGCACCAGGGGCAATTCCATTACATCTAATCCCTGATTTGGCATATTGAAAACCAATATTTTTAGTTAATCCAACAAGCGCATGCTTAGAAGCAGTATAGGCTACTCCTGCTCTTGATCCTTGAAGTCCACCAATTGATGAAATATTAACAATTATTCCGTGATTATTCTTTTTAAAAATTGTCATTGCTTTTCTAATAGTTCGCATTGGTCCTTCTAAGTTAACCGCCATAACTTTTGCCCATTCTACATCTGTAACTGATTCAATCGGTTCAAAATTATCCATAATTCCTGCATTATTAATAAGAATATCTAATGTGCCATATTTTTCTACGGCTAAATCAATAAGCTTATCTACATCACTTTGAACTGCTACATCCGCTTTAATGGCAACTCCATTTCCACCTTTTGAGCTAATTTCATTAACCACTAATTGTGAACCTTCTAATGTAAGATCAGATACAATAACTTTAGCGCCTTCTTTAGCAAATAGCAGAGCTATTTCTTTACCCATGCCACTTGCTGCTCCTGTAACTATTGCTACTTTATTTTCTAATTTTCCCATATTTATGTTAAATACCTCCTATTTTATTTTAACAAACTAAATATAAATTGTATTTAGTTTTTTATTGATGTTTAAATTAATGACAAAAATTTGACATAATTTAACCTTATTTTTATTATTCCATTTTTTAACTTTAATATTTATAAAAATCTTTTATTTGGTAAGAATGTCTCTAGCGGCTACTAAACCTGTAGCTGCTGCTGTCACAATATTACCCGCTTTACCTGCTCCATCACCTATAAAATAGATATCATATTTTTCCATTTTAAATTTATTGTCAGTAATTATCTCGTTACTAAAAAATTTAATTTCTGGGCCATATAATAAAGTTTCATCATTATTAACGCCAGGTATTATTTTATCTAATTTTTGTAAGCCTTCCTTAATATTAGTAATAATGCGATGTGGCATAACTAATGCTAGATCTCCTGCTACACAATCCTTTAATGTTGGCGTAATAAAGCCTTTATCTATTCTGTGCCATTCTGATCTTCTACCATTTCTTAAATCTTTAAGAGTTTGAATTATGGGTTTTCCATCCCCTAACACATTGGCAATTCTTGCAATTGATTCTCCATATTCTCTAGTATTTGTTACTGGTTGTGTTAAATTTACTTTGCTAATAAAAGCAAAGTTACTATTATTAGATTTCTTTGATTTTAAAGAGTGTCCATTAACACAAATATATCCATAATAATTTTCTTTCGTAACATATCCACCTGGATTTGTACAAAAAGTTCTTATTTCATCTGCATAAGTATCCGTTTTAAAAAATATTGTTGGATCATAAATAATACTGCATAAATCTTCTAATATTTCTTTTCTTACTTCTACCCTAACACCAATTTCAATACTTTGTGATAAATAAGGAATATTATATTTATCAGCTAGTTCTTGAACCCATTTAGCTCCTGTTCTTCCTGG
>CAZITT010000044.1:0-5729 GCA_964542235.1 uncultured Muribaculaceae bacterium
TTTATTACATTAAGTACTGGAGCTAAACAATTAGTTGTACATGAAGCAGCACTTATTATTTGCTCAGTTCCATCTAATGTTTTTTCATTAACATTATAAACTACTGTTTTTAAATCGCCTTTAGCAGGTGCTGAAATAATTACTTTTTTAGCTCCTGCTTCTATATGGGCATGAGCTTTTTCAACATCAGTAAAGACTCCTGTACATTCAAAAACTAAATCAATATCTAAATCTTTCCAAGGTAATAATGTAGGATCTTTACAAGCATATACTTTTATTTCTTTATCACCTACTATTATTTTGTCATCCTTAAATGATATATCATCTTTTCGATATGTTCTATAATTAGTATCATATTTTAATAAATAAGCTAACTGCTCAGCATCCGTTAAATCATTTATTGCTACTATATCAAAATCTTTTTCCTGATCCATTAATCTAAATATTAATCTGCCAATTCTTCCAAAGCCATTTATTGCTACTCTCATTTTATCTCTCCTTTTTTATTTTAATGATGGTAAATTCCCCCACCAATAAATTCTCTTAATATTGCATCATCTGGTACATATTTTTCTGGAATTACGAGGAATAATCTTAATAAATTTAAAATTCTCTTCGCTTCTTCATAATATGGTGAACTTGGCGAAACAGTATATAAAAGAGGTTCAGCATAAACTTTTAAAACTCCTATTTCATATACATTAGCGGTATTTAAGACATAATCAGCTTCATCTTGAAATGGAAAGACATATTTCTCTTCCCCTTCTCTTACTTCTTCCCAAGATTTTAATATTTCTTCTACCGTATATCCTCTTACCCGATGATCTCTTACTAATCTTCTTAATAATCTATTATCTGTTGATGATATTCTATTATGATTATCTATATTCATCTCTGTTAGCGGTGAAACATATATTTTATATTTATTTTCCTTAGCAATTGAAGATGTTAATTTTTCATTTAAGCCATGTAAACCTTCAATTATTAATATGTCATTTTCTTCCATAATCATCTTGTTATTAAAGCTTTTAGTACCTGTTATAAAATCATAAGTAGGCATGGTTATTTCTTCACCAGATAATAATCTAGCCATATGATCATTGAATAAATTTAAATCTAAAGCATCAATTGATTCATAATCATATCTACCATCTAATTTTTTAGGTGTTTCTATTCTTTCTAAATAATAATCATCAACTGATATTACTTTAGGATTTAATCCAAATCCTTTAAAATAAAGTGCCATTTTCCTAGATGTTGTTGTTTTGCCTGATGAAGATGGTCCAGCGATTAAGACTATTTTTATTCTATCTCTTTCTTCATATATTTCTTTTGATAAATATAAAAGTTGATTATTATAAACTACTTCACTCATCCTAATAATATCTTCTATTTTGTCTTGAGTGGCAAAAGTATTTATATCATTAGCATTCTCTACTTTTATCATTCTCATCCATTCACGAAATTCACTAAAAGCTTCAAGCATCTTTTCGTGATGATGATATTCAGGGATCTCACCATTTAAATATGGTACTGGTTTTTGTAAAACAAAACCTCTATCATTTATATGTTTAATATTAAATGTTGTAAATACTGATGTTGATATTGGCATCTTACTATAGAAAAAGTTATAAATATTATCCAATAAATATAACGAGATATAGGTATTAGTATTATACTGTAACGACTCTGCTTTAGGTATATCATTGATAGTTTTAAAATATTCAATTGCATCTTTTCTTTTAACTATAACTTTATTTATTGGTATATCTTGGGATGCAACTTCTTTCATTTTAGCAATTACTTCTTTAATCATTTCTTCAGTAAAATCAAAAGTAGGTATAATATATATTCCTTTATCAATGGCATGACTAACTACTATATCTTTATCAGAACCATATAGTTGTTTAATGGCATAAATAAGTACAAATATTAAACCTTTTTCATATATTCTGCTTCCCACAACACTACTGCAATCAAAAAATTCAATTGCACAATTTTTATTTACTACCTCGTTTAGACTATAGAGAGCTTCATCAACTTTTGCAACAAGAATGGGAAACTTAAATGTATTAATAAAATCATTGGCAACATCTTTTAATCTAATCCCTGCTGAATAGCTATGGGTTTCACCATTAATCAATACTTTTATTTGTGCCATAGTATCACCTTTTTACTCTTTATATTAATATAATATCATATTTTGATTATTTTTAATACGAATATTTATATTTTTTTAGCTTATGATAATTATGGGTGATGATTATGAATTTGATTCCTATCGTTATAGAAAAAGAATCTAATGGTGAAAGAAGTTATGATATATATTCTAGGTTATTAAAAGATCGTATTATTATTTTAAATGGTGAAATTGATGATAGTTTATCTAATAGTATTGTGGCTCAACTACTTTATTTAGATTCATTAAACAGTAATGATATAAATATTTATATTAATTCTCCAGGAGGTTCTATCACTGCTGGAATGGCTATTTATGATACAATGAATTTTATTAAAAGCAATGTTTCAACTATTTGTACTGGTATTGCTGCTTCAATGGCTGCATTTATTTTATCAAGTGGTACTAAAGGAAAAAGATATTCTCTTCCTAATTCTGAGATAATGATTCATCAACCATTAGGAGGCGCAAATGGACAAGCAACAGAAATAAAAATTGCTGCAGAAAGAATATTAAAACTAAAAGAAAAAATTAATAGAATTTTGTCAAAAAATACTAATCAACCAATCGAAAAAATAGAAAGAGATACTGAAAGAGATTATTTTTTATCTTCTGATGAAGCTTTAGATTATGGTCTAATAGATAAAGTCATTGTTCATAAGTAATATTATTGCTAAAGATATCAATTCAAAATTTGATATTTTTTTATTATCAGTTTATAATAAGATTGGTGATTTTATGAAGAAATGTGCCATTGTTTGTAATAAAAAAAGTGGAAGAGGAATAAAAGAGGAAGATCTTGCTAAAATATTAAATATTTTATTTGAAAAAGGATATGAAGGTAAAATTTATATTACTAAAGAAGAAAAAGATGCTATTAAAATCGTAGAGAATCTTGAAGATGTTGATTTAATTTTATCAATTGGTGGAGATGGAACTTTTAGTGAGGTTATTGAAGGTAGTTTAAAAAGAGAAAATAAAACATTACTTGCTCATATTCCTATTGGAACTACTAACGATGTAGGAAATATGTTAGGAATGGGTAAAAATATTATCAATAACGTTAAAGATGTATTAGATGGACAATCTAAAAAAGTTGATATCTGTTTTATCAATGATCATCCTTTTATTTATGTTGCTGGGTTTGGCAAATATATAACAGTTTCCTATGATACTCCTAAGGAGTTTAAAAAAGCATTTGGTTATTTTGCTTATTTATTTCAAGGAATAATAGAATTTTTTAAACCTACTAGACTTTATGAAATAGAATATAGTGTTAATAATGAAACTTATAAAGGGCTTTATTCAATGATACTTGTTTCTAATGCAAATAGAATTGCAGGGATTAATGATATTTATAAGGATATGAAACTGGATGATAAAAATTTTGAAGTATTATTTTGCAATATTTCTAAACGAAAAGATTTAATTAAGAGCTTTTATTATTTTAAAACTACTGAATTAAATAGAGTTCCAGGAATATTTTTTCATCGCACTGATAAATTACAAATAACGTTTAAAAAGAAAATTAAATCATATTGGACAATTGATGGCGATAGATTTGAAGATCGCAAAAAAACTTATACTTTCACTACTGATAATTATATAAATATGCTGATACCTAAAAAAAATATTGATAAATTATTCTTAAAATAAAAAAGATATTCGTTGATGAATATCTTTTGTTTTTATATTAGATAAATAATTAAGAATAAAACAGTGCTAGTTCCTAATAAAATTAAAAATACTGGCCATATAAATTTCATCCATTTTGTGTATGATATTTCAGTGAAATATAGCGATGCAATTAACAATATACTTGTTGGCATAATTAATGACATCAAACCATAAATGCTTACAAACATAACTCCCATTAATGGATAAAGAGTAGCATCACTAAATGTTCCTACAATATATGGCAAAACATTTTGAGCATAGTAGGAAATATCTACATAAAATACACTATTTATCGCAAACGCTGGAACTGCGGAAGCAACATTAAATTTACCTGTTAAATTCATTAAGAAATTTGTAATATTTAAAAATACTGGATTGTATACTGCTATAACTAGAATAGAATATGCCAATATACATATTGCAGATGGAATTACCATTTTCTTTGCACCATCACATATATCTTTAATAACATCATTAAATTTTATCTTATATGATAATGCAATTACGAAAATTGTCATGACAATTAAGAATAAATATTCATTTAATGTCCACTTGCCAAATGATTCTATTTGACCAAATATTTTATAAAATACTGGCCATTCTTTAATAGCAACATTCATAATACTAGTATGCATTGTTTCAAATACTTTAACATTAAAGGCGCTGCTCCAATCTATTGTTCCCATTATCATTAATAATAACAATAATGATAAAATAACAATTAGAGGCCATAGTTTAGTACCTTTAATATTTTTTTCTTTTGGATCTTTTTCCTTTTCTAAACTAATTTTAACTTTTTCTTTTTCACCATGTTTTAAAGTAAAGAACATTAGGGCTATTACCCCTACTACAAATAAAACTAATTTAGCTATAATTTCTGATGTCATCCCAATTGATAATGTAGTGTTTACGTTAGCATACATTGAACCTGCAAAAGTTGCTCCAAACATGCCAATAATAGTTGCTCCAAATGTAGCTGCTAATGCTGTTAGTTTATCATAACCTAGCAATAATATTATGGCAATTAAGAATGGGAATATAATAAACAAACCAAAATTAAGGCCAACTATTGATGAAATAACAGCACAAATTAAGATAGTCCCAATTAGAAAATATTTTTCTTTTCCTTTCATTTTTTTAGTAATTAGCTTTATTAACTTTTGATATGATTCATTAGTCTCTAAAACTCCGTATAATCCGCCAACTGCTAATAAGAATATAACAACATTTGAGAAAAATCCTAATGTATAAAATGGATATTCTATAATATCGTATAATCCTAATGGCGTCCTTTCTGATGTGTAGAATGATCCAGAATAATTAGCAGTTGGTAATAACCAAGTTAATATAACTGCTACTAAAAATGTAATTCCTACCACTTTAAATAAATTGTATTTTTTCATTATATACCTCCTTATAATAATTATGCCACTTTTTGATAAGAAAATAAAGTGAAATGTTTAAAAATTTATAATTCTATTTGATAATTACTTTTATTTTAGTTTCATTGTTGGAAATAAAATTACCTCTCTTATGCTTTCACTATTTGTTAATAGCATAACTAGTCTATCTATTCCTATTCCCATACCACCTGTAGGGGGCATTCCATATTCTAAAGCTTCAACAAAATCCATATCCATCTCATTAGCCTCTTCGTTTCCTAGTTCCTTTTCTTTTAATTGATTTAAAAATCGTTCATATTGATCAATTGGATCGTTTAATTCAGAGAAAGCATTGGCATATTCATTTCCATCAATAAATAATTCAAATCTTTCTGTAAATCTTGGATCTTTACTCTTTTTTGCTAATGGACTGATTTCCAGTGGATGACCATAGACTATCGTTGGATTAATTAATGTTTCCTCAACATATT
>CAZITT010000045.1:0-5632 GCA_964542235.1 uncultured Muribaculaceae bacterium
ATGTAATCACCCCATCGGCAGCACGAGCCGTGTTCGAGGCAATCTTTTGGAAACCGGCCATTCAATGGAAGGTGAAAAAGATAGAAGTATTGAATCCAATCCGTTGGATTTCTGTTCGTCGAAATGAGGTGGGAAAACTTATGAGCCCACAATCAAAGCAGATTTTCATTGAAGAAGACCGTCAACAACGCGCTGGCCTGTTCTTGCGCGATGTGACTTACAGGCTTTATGCCGAAATGGAGTTCATCAGCCCCAAGAATCGAAAACTTAATGAAACACCTGATGAACTAAAAGATCAGGAAGAAGAATCCATCCTGAAAAGCACCGAAAATCCCGGAAAATACAATGCCATGTTCGAACGCAGGGCAAAGAAAGGCCAGTGTTTTAACCAACCCTATCTGGGTTGCAGGGAATTTTCATGCAATTTTAGGTTGATCGAGAATCCTGAAAAAGAAAAGAAACGCGCAATAGAAGAAACACGTGATTTAGGCTTTATGCTATACGATATGGATTTCACCGATGAAAAGGATCCGAAGCCCATGTTTTTTAGGGTACAGCTTGTTCAAGGCGTAATCGAAGTTCCACCAATCGATAGTGAGGAGGTCCGAAAATGATTCTGCAAGCTTTATACGAATACTACCTGCGAAAAGCGGCTGACCCGGATGGCAATATTGCACCGCGGGGGTTTGAACGAAAGGATATTCCCTTCATAATCGTTATCGACAAAGAAGGCAACTTCATCAATCTGGAGGATACACGTTCTGGCGAAGGCAGACAGAAACGTGCCAAAACATTTATGGTGCTGAAAACAAAAAGCAGACCTGGTTCAAAAGCTTCTGAAACGGCTAATGTTTTTTGGGATCACTGGGGATATGTCTTAGGTCAACCAAAAGATGAAACACAAAAAGCATCAGAAGATGCAAAAAAGCAAAACAGCACTTTTATTGCTCAAGTAAAACAACTTTCTGAGAAATACCCCGGAAACAATCAATTTTCCGCCGTTCGCGAATTTTACGAACAAAAAGAAAATATTCAAATGCTTCTCGAACACGAAAATTGGAAAGAATGCTATAAGATACCTGGATGCAATCTTTCGTTTCGGATTGCAGGTGAAATGAATATTGTTGCCGAACATGATGACCTGATAATGGAAGTTGAGGCCAAGATTGAACCGGAAAGTGCAGAACAAATAAAATCAGCCGATGGTATCTGTTTGATTACAGGAGAAAGATTACCAATTGCAATTCTTCATTCAGCAACTTCAATTCCGGGAGGAAAGAGCGGAGGGAAATTAGTTGGCTTTCAAAAAAATTCTGGTTACGATTCCTATTATAAAGAACAAGGTCTTAATGCTCCGATTTCAAAGAAAGCCGAAGATGCCTACACTACAGCTCTAAATGTACTGCTTGGAAGGGATTCGAAGAACAGATTCAAGATAGCTGATACGTCAGTTGTTTTTTGGTCCAAACAGGAATCCAATTTCGAGAATCAGTTCTCCTTCTTTTTTTCTGCACCTACGAAGGATGATCCTGATCAAAATATCAGGGAAGTCAAAGCCTTATTTGAAGCGATTCACACCGGGAAATTACATACCGAAGGCGATACTCCATTTTACGTTCTGGGATTAGCTCCAAATGCAGCTCGAATTTCCATTCGATTCTGGAAGACTGGCAAGGTAACTGACTTTGCAACGAATATTGCGAAACACTTTGAAGACTTGGAGATCATTCGAAGCAAAAATGATGAAAAGGAATATTTTTCATTATTCAATTTACTTTCAAATGTTTCATTTGAATTTAAGGTTGATAATGTTCCGCCCAATCTTGCAGGTAAAGTGATCGAAAGCGTCCTTGACGGGACGAAATATCCTGATACTCTTCAACAACAATGCATTCGACGCATTCGTGCTGAGCAACAAATTACCCGGGTAAGGGCTGCTATCCTTAAAGCTTATTTAAATCGAAAAGAAACCATTGATAAAACAAATGAAAAACAAATTACTATGGCACTTGATGTAGAAAACAAAAACCAAGGCTACCTCTGTGGCCGTCTGTTTGCTGTGCTCGAAAAGATTCAGGAAAACGCACAACCAGGAATTAATTCGACCATAAAGGATCGTTATTACGGTGCGGCCTCAAGCACCCCAGTAACTGTCTTTGGACGGTTGCTTAATCTTACTAACCACCACCTCGCCAAACTCGGAGGTGGCAGTAAAACCTATTACGAAAAGACTATCCAGGAAATTATGGCTGGGATCAATAGCAATGGGTTGCCTGCCCATTTATCGTTAGACGACCAAAGTCGGTTTGCTATCGGTTATTACCATCAACGTCAGGATTTGTTCACAAAAAAAGATAAAGCCAATTAAAATAGGAGGTTATATTATGAGCGACTTAATTAAAAACCGATTCGATTTTGCCTTGTTGTTCGATGTTACAGATGGGAATCCAAATGGTGACCCCGATGCCGGAAACCTACCCCGTGTTGATGCCGAAACCGGTATGGGCTTGGTTACGGATGTTTGTTTGAAACGCAAAGTGAGAAACTTTGTGCAGATGGTTAAGGGGTCGGAAAAACCCAATGATATTTTCATAAAAGAAAAAGCTATTCTAAATCAACTGATTGATGAGTCTCATGAGCAAGGGGAAGTCAAAACCAAAGAAAAGAATGGAGAAAAGACAGAAGCTGCAAGGAAATGGATGTGTGCCAATTATTTTGACATCCGAACTTTTGGAGCAGTCTTGAGTACAGGCAAAAATGCAGGTCAAGTTCGGGGACCAATCCAATTTACCTTTGGCCGTTCTGTCGATCCGGTTGTTGCCCTTGAGCACAGCATTACCCGTATGGCTGTTGCTACCGAAGCCGAAGCCGAGAAACAAGGTGGTGACAATCGCACCATGGGTCGAAAATTTACTGTTCCATATGGATTGTATTTCTCAAAAGGGTTCATTTCTGCGCATTTGGCTGCACAAACGGGTTTTAACGAAGAGGATCTCCATCTTTTCTGGGACGCTTTGAAAAACATGTTTGATCATGACCATTCAGCCGCTCGCGGCATGATGAGCACTTGTAAATTGATCGTTTTTAAACATTCAACTGCGCTTGGAAATACACCGGCACACCTACTCTTCGATACCATCAAAATCGAAAAGAAAGATAGCTCAAAACCGGCACGCTCGTTTAATGACTATTCTGTTTCTATTGACAGAGCGTCTATCCCACAAGGAGTAGAAGTAATTGAGATGGTATAGTGTAAATACAACCTCTTCCGTCGGGGGTAATGACCATTTCCATTACCTCCGACGGATTATTGGCGAGCCATGATAACTGAGCGATATGATGATGACGATTTACTTATGCTTTCAGGAATTCAGCATATGGCATTCTGTGACAGGCAGTGGGCGTTCATTCATATTGAACAGCAGTGGTCAGAAAACAGATACACTGTCGAAGGGAACCATCTTCATGAACGGGTTGATGATCCATTCGAACGTGACGTTCGTAATGGAGTCATTGCATTAAGGTCCGTTTCATTGATCTCTCGAAAACTTGGTTTTACAGGTGTAGCTGACGTTATTGAACTCATTCCGACTGCTTCTCAAACGGGAATCACATTACCAGGCAGAAAGGGATTCTGGGTGTTCCATCCTGTAGAATATAAGCGAGGTAAGCCTAAACCCGATGAGCGTGATGAAGTTCAGTTATGTGCGCAGGCAATGTGTCTGGAGGAAATGTATTCAGTTTCTATTCAAGAAGGGGCTATTTATTACGGCGAAATCCGACATCGAGTGGATGTGGAGTTCTCCGCGGAGTTGCGACAAAGAGTTATTGAACTTGCCAAATCTATGCACATTTTGTATTCTCAAGGGTTAACTCCATTACCGGTATTTAAACCCCATTGTAAATCCTGTTCGCTATTTGACATTTGCATTCCACAAGTAATTAACAATCAAAAGGTTGCAGACTATCTCAAATGGGAACTGGATATGGACTGATTGCCATGCGAAAACTTCTAAACACATTATACGTTACAACATCCGGCTCATATCTGGCTAAAGATGGGGAGAATATCGTAATACGGGTTGAGAATCAGGACCGTTTCCGCGTCCCTATTCATAATCTGGAGGGAATTGTTTGCTTTGGTTTTATGGGAGCCAGTCCTGCCTTGATGGCTCTTTGCGCCGAGCGAAATGTTGCTTTGAGTTTTCTCTCCGAACAAGGTATCTTTTTGGGAAGGGTTACGGGAAAGGTTTCAGGAAATGTGTTACTACGCAGAAAACAGTACCGAATGGCCGATGATGTAGGAACCTGTTTATCACTGTCACGAATATTGGTAGCAGGCAAAATCGCAAACTCCAAGACAGTACTGCAACGGTCTTTACGCGATCATTCAAAATATATGAATTCCACCTCAATAGGGAAAGTGATAGACGTTCTGACTCTGAAACAGAAACAGGCCTTAAAAACTCAAAACGTCGATGTGCTTAGAGGTGTTGAGGGAGAAGCTGCACTTGAATATTTCAGCGTATTCGACCAGTTGATTCTTTCCCAAAAAGAGGATTTCTTTTTAAATGGAAGAAATAGACGCCCTCCACTGGATAACGTAAATGCTTTACTTTCATTTGCATACACTTTATTAATGCACGAAATACGATCGGCTCTCGAAAGTGTCGGACTTGACCCATGTGTCGGGTTCCTGCATACCGACCGTCCTGGAAGACAAAGTCTGGCTTTAGACATGATGGAGGAGTTTCGCCCATATCTTGCCGATAGACTTGTATTAACATTAATAAATCGCAAACAGGTTGATGCAAATGGTTTTCTCAAGAGAGATGCCGGCGGAATAGTCATGGATGACCCGACGAGAAAAGTAGTAATTACCGCTTGGCAAAAAAGAAAGCAAGAAGAAGTGAACCATCCCTTTCTGGGAGCATCTATTCCTATTGGCTTATTACCCTATAGCCAGGCCCTCTTAATGGCCCGATTTATCAGAGGCGATTTGGATAACTATCCGGTATTTATCTGTAAATAATTCAGCAAATGATGGTATTGATTACGTATGATGTCGAAACCATATCTTCCACGGGGAAAGCCCGACTAAGAAAAGTGGCTCGACAATGTGTTAATTATGGGCAGAGAGTACAAAATTCAGTCTTTGAATGCTTAGTAGACCCGGCACAATTTGCGGAATTAAAAAAGCGATTAGAATCCATAATTGACACTGAAAAGGACAGTTTGAGATATTATTTTTTGGGAAGCAATTGGAAGAAGCGCGTTGATCATATTGGCACTAAAGTGACTTATGATCCGGAAGGACCGTTGATACAATAACCCGCGAACCTAAAGGTGTTGTAGAAATCGCGAAGAGTTCGCGATTTCACATTATCAACACGTTATGTCATAACATAACAATGATTACCTTTGTTCTTTCCATTTTCATTAATATTTCGCGGATTAATCATTCGAATACATTGTTTCTAAGGATCTTATCCGCTCTACAGTCGCGCTCCTCAGGGGCGCGTGGATTGAAACAAAAACAGCTATCAATGGTTTTTGTCGGGTATCGTCGCGCTCCTCAGGGGCGCGTGGATTGAAACGCCTGCTATATCACCGCAAAGGATAGTCTTATTGT
>CAZITT010000046.1:0-1920 GCA_964542235.1 uncultured Muribaculaceae bacterium
AATCTTGATATGGATTTCGAAGTTCACTTCCTGACATATCAATTACATGAGCGATAACTCTGGTTCTTTCGATATGTTTTAAAAATTTATCACCAAGACCTCCTCCTAAAGATGCTCCTTCAATTAATCCTGGCAAATCAGCAACAACAAAACTTCTACCATCTTTAGCTTGAGCTACTCCCAAATTAGGATTTAATGTTGTGAAATGATATGCAGCAATTTTAGGTTTTGATTTTGAAATTTTTGATAAGATAGTTGACTTGCCTACGCTAGGTAATCCTACTAAACCAACATCTGCTAGTAATTTTAATTCAATTTTTAATAATTTTTCTTCCCCAGGCTCGCCTTTTTCTGAGAAATTAGGTGCAGAATTAGCTTCAGTTTTAAAAGCAGTGTTGCCTCTACCACCTCTACCACCCTTAGCAATTATAAATTGTTCTTTATTACTTTTTAAATCACACAGTACTAAATTAGTATCCATATCCGTAATAATTGTTCCAGGAGGAACCTTAATAATTATATCTAAAGCTTTTTTACCATGGCAATTTTTACCTTCGCCATTAGTTCCATCTTTACCTTTAATAATTTTTTTATACCTTAAATCAATCAAAGTATGTAGATTCTCATCAACTTCAAAAATTATGTCGCTACCTTTTCCACCATTTCCTCCGGCTGGTCCACCTAAAGGAACATATTTTTCACGTCTAAACGCTGTACAACCATCTCCACCAGATCCAGCAACTACTTTAATTAATACTTCATCTATAAACATATAACTATCACCTTTATTTCTTTAAAACTTCATTTAATATTATATAATAAAAAACAAAAAAACTAAACTATTAAAAATTTAACATATTAGTAATTAAAGATATATAATAAATTTCAAAATTATCCCCTTACATTTATTAGCAAAAAATTATATAGTTAATTCTTTTTTTCTAATGGTTCAAGCGACAATATTTCCTTACCTTTTGATTTTGCATATTCTATTTCTTGTCTTGTATGATTACCAACGTACCCATTAATATTAACAACATATATTGCATCCGAAATATCTATTTTTTTTAAATGGCACATTTCTAATGCTTCCCAGTCTTGAGAAGTGTGTTCACTTTCTAGTCCACCATATACACATTGAATAGTTGCCCAACTATTATTTAGTTCTAAATCCCATGCTAATTTTTGCATTTCATTCGCAAACCTCATACTGCCACATATTGTTACTACTTTAATATTATTCATAATATTTCTCCATTTCATTACTATTTATTATCTTTACTTACACCAAATTGATTGGCCAAATCCATTAATAATTTAAGACTTGTTTCGCCCTTTTTAGGATCTTTAATAAAATCTCCTAAAAAGTTTGCTGCCATCTCATTTGTCATTTTTTCATTATTTTCTTTTGAAGCTAAATCTCTTTCTGAAATTTTTAATTTAATTTGTTCTTCAGTTTCAATTTTCATTTTTTCAATTTGATTTTTATATTCTTCCTTTATCTTTTCTATTTCATTGTCAGCCTTAATTTTCACTGCCTGTATGCTTGCCTTTGATTGTTTAACTGCTATCAAATAAGTTACAATTGAACTAACAATTGGTGCTACAATTGATATGCTTAATTGCATTTTCCAATCCATATTCTTCACATTCCTTCTGTTAATACAATTATACAACATCTAAGCTATTAATACCATAACTATGCGGGCCTTTTACACATGTAACAGGTTATATAGATGGTTGGAGATATTATGGTTCTTATATTACTTTGCTTGAAACAGATAACAGATTCGTTATCTGAGTTAACTCTAATATCATATGTTACTAAACTTAAAGTATATCTAATAGTAGATGAAGTTTTCCACCCTTAAGTATTACTTCTTTTAGAACTTATTTTTTATATTAATAAAAAATAGTCAA
>CAZITT010000046.1:1930-5570 GCA_964542235.1 uncultured Muribaculaceae bacterium
ATGCCAAATCCAAATACTATGCATATGATGTAAAAAAATAGTCAAAAGACTATTACCCTAAATTATGATAAACTGCTTGAACATCATCTAAATCTTCAAGTGTTTCAATTAAGTTAAATACTTTATTTTTATTATCATCAGATATTTTTATATAATTATTTGGAAGATAAGTTATTTCACACATTTCATATTCATAAATACCATAATCTTCTAAAATTTTTTTTATTTTGTTAAAATCTTCTGGACGAGTATATATTTCATAACTATCACTATTTGAAACGAAATCCAAAGCTTTATTATCAATAGCAATAGTCATAATATCATCTTCGTTATATTTATTATTAATAATAATGATTCCTTTTCTTTCAAAAAAATATGAAACCGAACCATCACTTCCTAAATTTCCTCCATATTTTGTAAAAGAGCTTCTAACTTCGCTAGCCGTTCTATTTTTATTATCTGCAAGAGATTCTACCATAATAGCAACACCACCTGGGCCATAGCCTTCATATCTGGTTGCTTCATAATTTTCATTTGATCCAGCATTTTTAGCTTTATCAATTGCTGCTTGAATTTTATCTTTAGGCATATTATTTGCTTTTGCTTTATCTATTACCATTCTAAGAGATGAATTATTATCGGGGTTTTTATCACCATTTTTACAGGCAACAAATATTTCTTTTGCTAATTTTTGAAATATTTTTCCTCTTTCAATATCGATTAATCCCTTTTTTCTTTTGATTGTTGCCCATTTTGAATGTCCACTCATAAATATAACCTCCTTACATAAATTTATTGCTTTTATTTTCCTATTTTAACATAAATTTAAATATTTTAAAAGTTGGTTATTTTTTACTAACAAATTTAACTAATCTATTTATTCTTTTATTAGATTTTATCATTAAAATAAGCCATAAAGTTAAAATTATTATTGTTAGGAATGAAATAGATATAAATAAAATTAAACCATATTTATTCATATATCATTATTTCCATTAAAAATATCATCGAGATCATTTATTCCTTTTTCAATAATTTTATCATATATTTTTGGAACATATTTATATAAGACAAAAGATCCATCATTATCACTATTAATAATTTCTGTTTCTTTAAATGCAAATATTTCTTTAATTCTTATTTCAGATTTATCATTAGTATCAATTATTTCTGATATACTTGTAACTTTTATTCTTCCATCTTTTAATCTTTTAATATTTACTATGATGTCGATATTATTTTTTATATAATCTTTTACAAGATCACTATCAATATTATTTGATAATAAGTTACTTTCTATTTTTAGCAAACAATCAGTTAAATTATTTGCTCTAATTGATGCCAAATAACCATTAAATCCCATATTATTTGCTTCTATTAAATCATATATTTCATCTTTTATAATATCATCAACAATAATACGATCAGGGTTCATATATAAAGCATTGTTAATTAATGATTTAATAGTAACTTTTTCTTCATTTTTGTAATTATTTTCATTAGTTAAAAGAGAAATAACATGTGAATTACTTAATCTTAACTCTCCAGTATTTTGAATAGTAATTATTCTTTCATCTTCATTTATTAAATTAGCTAATAAATTAAGCAAAGTTGTTTTCCCACTATTTATTTTCCCACATATTATAATATTCAATTTAGCTTTAACACAAGCTTCTAAAAAACGGGCCATATATGGTGTTAAAGTTCCTTTCCTAATTAAATCTTCAATATTATTAATATCCTTTTTATATTTTTTAATAGTAATTACAGGATATCCAAATGAAATAGGAGGCATTATAATATTTATTTTAGCTCTATCTAATGTTTGAATGTTAATTACTGAATTTATTTTATTAATGTCAATATTTAAAGATTTTAATATTTTTTTAATTATATAATAAATATGATCTTCATTTAAAAATGATATTGATTCATCTTTAACTATTTTATTGTCAATTTCAATATAAATCTCACTAGGCGAATTTATCATAATTTTAGTAATGTTGTCGTCTTTCAAAAGTTCTGTTAGTGGACCATAATCTTCTATTTCATATTTAATTAAATTATATATATAATCATATTCCAATTTTGATAATTTTTTATCTAACAAAATTTTATTTAATTCTTTATCAATATAATTTTTAAAATCTAAACCTTTAGGAATTTCATCATTAATAATATTTGGAATAATATTCTTTTTTATTGTATCTAATAAAATTTTATCATTAAAAATTGTATAGTTTTCTGATATAACTAGAGAAGTTTTCTTAGTTTCTTTAATATCAAATAATTCTGATAAATCCTTTTTATTCATATTTTCCATCCCCTTTTTTAATTAATTGATTACAAATATTTTTCATTTTTATATATTCTTTTTTATTACATTCTTTTATTTTTTTATTTAATATAATAATTTCGCCATTCATTATATATTTGTCAATATTTTTAATATAAAAACTATCAGATAATACAAAATCAATATTATGCTTGATTATATTCCTCATTTCATATGGTGAGAAATAATTTTTATTTAAAATACTTGATTCATTTAATAATGTATAAAAATTATTAATAGTTGAGTTTTTAATTAATGATATAAAATTAGCGGTATTTTTTAAATCAAATGAATCATTAGTAAAGACATGAAGAATAGAATCACTATTATCCATGGCAATAATAGATACCTCATTATAAATATTACCAGTATCTATTAAAATAATATCAAAATTATTTTGAGCAGTATTTAATATTTTTTCAATATGATTAATATTTATTTTACGTGATTCTAAAGGATTAATAGAAGAATTTAGTATATATAAATAATCATTGTATTTATGTAAATAATCATCAAAATTTTTATATTTTAAATTATTTATATCATTTGCTAAGCTAAATATTGTTTTTTTAATATTAGAATTAATGTAAGTTGCAATATCACCATTAAACAAATCAAGATCAATTACTAATGTCTTGTATTCTAAGATAGAAAAAATTCCAGCCAAATTTAAGGTAAGAATAGTTTTTCCTACTCCGCCTTTAGCTGAAACGATTGTTATAATTTTACCCCTATTACCCTTCATAATATCACATACTCTTCTACTCTATTCTATAATAATTTTATAATTATTTAACATAAAAGTCAAAGTATTTATATAAAAATAAAACCATTAATTAATTTTACATATTATTTAACAAAAAAAGTGTGAAACCACACTATTTTATTAGTTCTAAGATTACTAAAAGGGCATCGTCACCTTTTCTTTCATCTAATTTTAATATTCTTGTATATCCACCATCACGATTATTGTAGCGAGGTGATAAAACATCAAATACTTTTTTTACCGCTTCTTTATCATTATGCAGAAATGCTAATGCTTTTCTTCTTGAAACTAAACTACCATCTTTGCCATAAGTAATCATTTTATCAACAAAATTTCTTACTTCTTTTGCTCTTGTTTCAGTAGTTTCAATTTTTTCGTTCATGATTACATCTTTTGTTAGATTAGCAAGCATACTTTTTCTATGTTTGCATGTTCTTCCTAATTTTCTATATGCCATAATATCACCTCTTATTAATCTTCATCTTTTAAAGATAGTTCTAATTCTTTGATTTTATCTAAAACTTCTTTTAATGATTTTT
>CAZITT010000047.1:0-2630 GCA_964542235.1 uncultured Muribaculaceae bacterium
CAAAGAAGAATATTAATTGTAGTATTTTTTTGATTAGAATATTAACAATTTAATATACATAGCATGGAAAAGATTAACGTTATTGTAAATGGTTTACCTGGAAAAATGGCAACCGCTATTGCTGAGGCAGTAATCAATTCTGGGGACATGAAACTTTTGCCTCGTAGTCTAACTGGTCCAGAAATCGAAGAGAAGACAGTTATTGTCGGGGGTAAGAAAATTTCTTTGTTGCCTCCAAATAAAAAACGCTATCTGGTAATAAGAAGAAAGATAACAAACATCCCTGATGTTATCATCGATTTTACCCACCCTTCAGCAATCAATGATAATGTCAGTTTGTATACCAGAAAAAGAATTCCCTTTGTTTTGGGAACGACTGGCGGTGATCTAGACATTATTTCTCGCAAAATTTATGATGCCAGATTAATGGCCGTGGTGGCGCCGAATATGGCAAAAGAAATTGTTGCTTTTCAATCGATGATGGAGTATGCCGCTGAAAAATTTCCGGGAGCTTTTAAAGGATACACATTAGAAGTTATCGAAAGTCACCAGAAAACTAAAGCCGATACCAGCGGTACGGCTAAAGCGGTTATCGCTAGTTTCAACAAGCTGGGTATTCCTTTTACAATTGAACAGATTGACAAGAAGCGCAGTGAGGCTGATTACGAGACTTTAGGTATTCCTAAAGAATTTTGGAATGGTCATGGTTGGCATACCTATATTTTGAGAAAACCTGATGGCAGTGTGTTCTTTCAGTTTACTCATAACGTGAACGGTCGAGCTGTCTATGTCGGTGGTGTTTTGGATGCGGTTAGATTTTTGTATAAAATTCTAAATAACCAGGATATTAATCGACCAGTTAAGGTGTTTTCAATGACGGATGTTTTGACGAATAAGTTTTAAAAATAAAAAAAGCGGCGTAGCAATTACGACCGCTTTTTTATTTTATGTAGTCTTAAAGTCTGATATTTCAAAAAATTTAATTGAGATTGTTGGGGAAATTGAGAAGTGGGCGGAAATTTTAGGGTAATTAAAGGGGGGGGCCTTTGACTTTACCCCGGTTTTATTAGATAATAGTATCAACAATTAGTAGGTCTAAACCTTAATGGTTAGTCCTGAACAGTGGGAATGGTCTCCTTGACCGATTTTTAGCTGTTCAGGCGCATATTCTAAAGAATGTGTTAATCGTGTCGAGAAACCTTTTGTGTTTATGAAATTACAAAAAATATTTTTAGTTGCATTTTTTTTGTGCTTTATCATAACAATCCCAGTAAATGCAGCTACATTAAATCAAAAATTAAAAGGAAGAATTTTGCTTCAAGTTGAATCAAGAGGGGAGGCGTGGTATATAAATCCCGATGATTTGCAATCGTATTATATGGCGAACGGAGACGATGCTTTTAATTTAATGCGTCGTTTTGGATTAGGTATTACTAATAAAGATTTTGATTTGATGAAAAATAAGTTTCCTAGTAAATATGCTGGAAAAATTTTTTTAAAAGTGCAAGATAGCGGTAAAGCCTATTATATCAATCCAGTAGATCTTAAGCCTTATTTTTTAGGCTCTGCAAACGATGCTTATGAAATAATGAAAAGATTAGGTCTCGGTATAACTAATAAAAACTTGGAAATAATTAAAAATGGTAATGCGGTTAATAAAGATGAGTCAATAAATAGCGCCTGCAGTATAAAAGGAAATATTAATTATAATACTGGAGAAAAAATATACCATTTGCTAAATTGTGATTATTATGATGATACAATTATCGATGAAAGATATGGAGAAAAATGGTTTTGTAGTGAACAAGAAGCTATAAATTCAGGGTGGAGAAAGGCCTCTAACTGTTCATCGGAGGATTTTTCAGAGGAATTTGTTTTAGAGCAATTGAAAAACAATAGAATACATTTTATTTTAAACACAAAGTGGTCGCAACTGAATAATCGAGAGAAGTCAATTTTTATGGCCCTGAATAATGGCATGAATATTGATGAAGCGCGAGAAGAATTAAAAAATAATTTAAGATCACCGTATGCTGATCTATTAAATTTAAATACTTATAGCTCTCCTGGATCCAATCTCAAAAAAATTGAAGAAGCGTTATATGGCAAATAATTTAATTTGATTGTCATTCTAGTATTTGCCATAATGCTTTTATGGACTTATAAAATTACTAAAATAATCTATAGCGGGGAGACAAACCTAGCTAAGTCTAGTCAGATTATGGACATATGTATAAAAATAGCTGTCTTCAAATAAAATAATAAAATATAAGCAAAGTTTAAATCTTTGCCAACTCAACTATAAGCACGAGCAATATATCTGGATATATCGCTTGTGTTTTTTGTTTAGCCGAGTGGCCTATGTCGTCGGGCCAAAAAACCTTTTTCCTTTGAAGTTAAACATAGTCGACCGACCGACCCTCTCTCGTTTCTTTTTAGCCTCACAAACAAAAGAGAGCTAGCAAGTGCTAATTCTTCATTTGTAGTCCCTAGGGGAAAATTATTGCCTTGTGACGCTTTTGCGTCACTACAGACCTGCTAAACGCTCCTTTAGTCGCGTTTATCGTCGCTCGCTTACTCGGAATCGCTTCGCTCATCCTCATATCTCGCTCGCCGTCTGTTCGATTCCT
>CAZITT010000047.1:2640-5468 GCA_964542235.1 uncultured Muribaculaceae bacterium
TGCCCAGAGTTGGCGTCCAAACTGCCACTGGCAGTTTGTCCGACACTCTCCTTTTCGCTCGAGCTTCCGCTCTCACTCAAGAATCGCTTCCAACTTGTTCGATTCCCCTAGTTTACCCATATTAATAAAAATAGACCCAACATTCGTTGAGTCTATTTTTATTTGTAGTCCTTAAAAATGAGATTTCACAAAATTTTGATGGAATCGTTAGGGAAATTGAGAAGTGGCGGGAAATTTTGAGATAATTGTGGAATATGCTATAATTTATATACAATTAGTTTAAACACAAAAGCCCGTTTTACGGGGCTAATGTATGGCTTTTATTCAATGGAATCAGTAGCGCCCGCTACTGTTTCTTTTTTTATGCCGACGTTGTCGTCCACATAAAAGCAGAAAGCACGTTTACCACGAGCCTTCGCATATAAGCGATTGCCGTTTTTTAACGTGATCCAAGCCCGACAAATTAATGCCATAGGTTTGTATTTATTATCCGGATCTTAAGATTGTCCGGTGTTCCAGATGCCGGGTCCAAAGATGGTTAATAAATACCACCGAACTTTATAATAATAACATTGATTATTCTCTGTTTCAAGTGATAATTATCAACTTTGATTTAGCATTTTATTAACATAAATTAATATTATTTAAGCTAGAATAATTTAATTATTTGTTGACTTTTTCTTATTTTTGGCCTATTTTAAAGATATACAGTTAATTATTTCTCATATGGAAAAAAATGTTTATAGTAAATCACTAAAGATTCTTCCAGTTAAAGTATATCTGGAGGATTTAGATGAAATTATAAGTATTTTAAACGAAGACGGGCCTAGAAAAATAGAAATTAAAACTAGAGAATATAAATTAACTCCTGATGAATTTAAGCAAAAATATAAAGATGCAAATTTAAATTACCTTGAAATAAATAGCCATAGTCCATACATAAATGTAAGTTTTGATTATAGTAATGGTGTTAGAATTTATAGTGGCGACGATTCGGCCAGCTCCGTTGGTATCATTGAAAAAATAAAGAATGTAGTTAAACCAAAAAGAAAAATATTTAATTTATTTCTTGGAAAGAGTAATCTTAATTTAAGTATTTTTTTTATACTTTGTTGGTTCTTTTTTTTATTATTTTTTAAACCTTTAGCCACTAAGGATGTTTATTTAGGGGGACTTATTGTTTACATTGTTTTTTCTGCTTTATTTATGGCGCCACTATTTAATAGAAATAACATTATTGTGAGCAATAAAAAGGATAGACCAAATTTCTTTATCAGAAAAAGTGATGATTTGGTTATTGCCATTATTAGTGCGTTTTTAGGTGGAGCTATAGGAGCAATCGCTATGTATTTTATTAAATAAAAATATGAAATTAAAAATTACATTAGCATTTCTGGCGCTCTTTTTGGCAATATCGACTATTCCAGTCAACGCCGCACCTTCATCTATTGGGGAAAGGCTTAAGGGTAGGATATTACTTCAAGTTGAATCAAAAGGGGAGGCTTATTATGTTCATCCAACTACCGCAGAGGCTTATTATATGGCTAATGGAAATGAGGCTTATAATATAATGCGAGATTTTGGTGTTGGTATAACTAATAATGATTTAGAGAAAATTAAAAATAGTAAAAGCTTAGCCTTAAAACACAAAGGAAAAATTTTTTTACAAGTAGAATCAAAGGGAGAGGCCTACTATGTTAACGATGATGGTATTTTATATTATCTTAAAGACGGAGGAGAGGCCTATAATATAATGAGAAAATTAGGATTAGGTATTACTAATAATGATTTAGGTAAAATAAATATAAAATCTACTCAAAAAGATCAAATAGCTACAAAGGAATCTACTCCTTACTGTAATCCTCTCGATGGCTTAGTGTATGACACTGAGGCTAAGAGATGTATGAGTGGCGATAGTGTGTGTGAAAAAAAGTTTGGTTTAAATTGGATTTTTTCAGTGAATCAATGCGTATGTAAGCCGGGAACATTAAATTTCGAGGGAACGTGCCAAAGTGGTGATGATTACTGTAAGAAAACTTATGGAGAAAATTCCTACTATATATCTTCCTCTAACGAGTGTTCTTGTAATAGCGGATATTCTTTTGTAAATAGTATTTGCACTAAGAATCAAGAGTCGATTTCCGGAGGTGGCTCAAGTTATTCTGGAGGCATAAGCAGTTCTTTTTATGTAAAAAGCTCAGATAGTGAACTGGATATTATAGATAAATTGTTTAAAAATAATGCAAAAATAATTTCAACCTGTGATGATGATGTTGTGTTTCTTGGCACAATTTCTAGTAAATATAATTCTGATAGCATATTTAACAAATATGGCGACTATGGCTCCAAATATGATAGTGGTTCAATGTGGAATAAATATGGTGATTACGGGGGCAAGTATTCTAGTTGCAGTCCATTTAATAAGTACTCATCTGACGCACCCAGTATATATGTAGATAAAAAATTAGTGGGCTATATATCATTAAATAAATACGTCGGTGGCAGTGATGCTTTTATTATTAGCCCCAATAGCTTGTTGCTTTTCGGTTATTCGGAATATGATAATGATTATTTTTTAGATTTAATGATAAATTAATAAACTCAATAAATTTGTCCATTGATTTCCGCCTTTAAATCTGCTATAATACTCTCATAGACTTATAAAATTAATAAAATAATCTATAGCAGGGAGACGAACCTAGCTAAGGCTAGTCAGATTACGGACATATATATAAAAATAGCTGTCTTCAAATAAAATAATAAAATACAAGCAAAGTCTAAATCTTTGCCAACTCAACTATAAACACGAGCAATATATCCGGATATAT
>CAZITT010000048.1:0-5359 GCA_964542235.1 uncultured Muribaculaceae bacterium
TTCCTGTTTAACTATCTATTTCACTAATTCTTTCTATCTCATCACCAAAAAATTCTCTTCTTATTCCTTTGGCATGCTCATAAGAAGGAATTATTTCTACGATATCTCCTTTAGCTCTAAAAGTACCTCTTTTAAAATCTAAATTATTTCTTTCAATATCTATTAATTTTCTTAAAATGTCATCTCTATTAACTTTATCACCGATATTAAGCGTTAACATATTACTTTTATATTCTTCTACTTCGCCTATTCCATAAATACAAGATACTGATGCTACAACAATAACATCATCTCTTGATAATAACGCACTAGTTGCAGAATGCCTTAATTCATCTATTTCATCATTGATTGATGAATCTTTTTCAATATAAGTATCTGTTGATACCACATATGCTTCTGGTTGATAATAGTCATAATAAGATACAAAATACTCAACGCGATTTTCAGGGAATAGATCTTTAAACTCTGAATATAGTTGCCCTGCTAATGTTTTATTGTGAGCTAAAACAAGAGTTGGTTTTTGAACATGCTCAATAACATTAGCAATAGTAAATGTCTTACCAGTCCCAGTTGCTCCCAACAAAACTTGATGTTTACTGCTATTTTCTATTCCATTAACTAAGTCTTTTATCGCTTTTGGTTGATCACCAGATGGTTTGTATTTTGAATTTATTTTAAACATTGTTTTCACCTACAAAAATTATATCAAAAAAAAGGTTTAAATTAAACCTTTTTACCAATACTTACCTTTGGATGGGAAATATACTAATGTTCTGGGATTTACCAACTTGTTAACAAAAGTTGAATAAGAACTGTAACCATATGGCGCACTTCCAAAATATAAACCTTTAGCTGTTGAAAAATGCAAATGCGGACCAGTTGTACATTTATCATATGATTTAGTACTTGATCCTCCTCCAACAGTACCAACTTTGCCTCCTCTTGTTACTACATCTCCAACTTTAACACTGACACTTAACATGTGCATATAAACGGTTGTATAATAAATACCATTTATATTATGATGCATATATACTTGCGTTCCTCCACAACTACTTTTCCATATTATCGCTGCAACTCTACCTGATGCTGATGCATAAATAGGAGTTCCTTCTTTATTTCCTCCCAAATCTATCCCTGTATGTAACTTATAAACTTTTTGAGTTGGATGAAAACGCATTCCGTATTCACTGGTAACTACTCCTGATTTTAATGGTTTAGAAAATCCTGTATCATATGGAATTGAGACACATTTATTAATATCTTGATCATTTTTACAACCTTGCTTAACATAGAAGTTAATCAAAGCCTCCATAGCTTTAATTTCTTGTGATATGTCAAGACTTTCTTCAACTAAATCCTTTAATTGATTTCCTAGTTTTGAAACATTATTTTGTAATTTAGATGTTATGGTATCAAGTTGTTCCCTTTTTTTAGCAAGTTCTATTTTTTCTGCTTCATTTTTTTCAATTAACTGATTCATTTCTTCAATTAATTCATTATTTCTTGCTGTTAATTGTTCAACAATTGCATATCTATAAATAAAATCAGTATAACTTTCTGCTCCAAAAATATAATTTAAATAAAAATTCTCACTGTCTGCTACTTGATAAAACTGTAATAATTCCTTAATTTGGTCTTTCTTTTCGGCTATTAACTTTTCTGATTCTACTATTTTTAGCTCGGCATCAATTATCCCTTGCTCACAAGCTTCTGCTTCTAATCCTGCTTGTTTTATTTCTTGATTTGCTGAGTTTATTTGAGATTGTGTCCTATTTTTAGCACTTTCAGAAGAAGCTTTTTCAGCTTTTAATTTATTTAATTCAAAACGTAAATCACCTAATGTTTTAGCATCAGTATTAACAGGGATTAAAAATAATCCTAAAAACAATAATCCTAGTATTAAAATATTTAATCTTTTCATATTTTTATATACTTCCTTACTGCCCTAGCACTACCCAACATGCCAACAATCATTCCTATTCCTAGTAATAAGGCAGACACTAGATAAACAAATGGAATTGGATCAATTAACTTAATCAAAGCCGAGAAAATTATCCCACCAAAATAATTGTATAAAGCCTTATAACCAAATATTGTCATCGCAATTGGAATTAAGGAGCCTAACATTCCTAAAAGAATTCCTTCTATAACAAATGGAAATTTAATTCTAATATTGCTTGCCCCCACTAAACGCATAATGCCAATTTCGTTTTTTCTTGAGAATATTGTTAATTTGATTGTATTAATAATTAGAAAGACTGTTACAACAATTAAAGCAACAGCGGCAAAAATAGTTGCTTTTTCAACTACATCAAAAGCATATACTAATTTTTCAATAACACCTTCTCCATATTGAACATTATTTACTTTATATATCGTTTCAATCTCATCCGCTGTTTGTTTAATATAATTAATATCTTTTACTTTTACCGTAATTGTATCTCTTAATGGATTTTCATTTGCTCCTAGTTCAGATAATACTTTATTAAACGATTCATTTGATTCTTGCATTTCTTCTTTAACAGCATCTTTTGATTTATAATGTACTTCTTCTGTAATAACATTTTCCATGCTAATTATCTGTTCTTTAACGAATTCAACTTCTTCAGCAGTAGCATCATTGTCAATAAATACTACAACTGTTACATCTTTTTCAATTGATTTTATAAAATTGTTAACATTATCAGAAATGACAAGCGAGCACGCAATAATAATAAGAGTTATCGTGATACATGTAACAGAGGCTAAACTTAAGCTAAAATTTCTAACAACACTTTTAAAAGCATCTCTAATACTTCTGCCAATAGTTCTAAATGCTTGCATGTTCATACTTCCCTTCTGCATAATCTGTTTCTAATCGGCCATCTTTTAAAAGGATTACCCTTTTTTTCATGCGATTAACAATGTCAGTATCATGAGTTACCATGAGAATGGTTGTTTCTAAATTTTTGTTAATCTCCTCTAACACTTGCATAATACCAGCACTAATATTTTCATCTAAATTTCCCGTTGGCTCATCACATATTAAAAGAGTTGGATTATTAACGATTGCTCTTGCGATGACCACTCTTTGTTGTTCTCCTCCTGATAATTTATCAGGATATGATTTTAGTTTGTGTTTTAATCCTACTAATTCTAAAACTCGAACAACCTTTTTTCTAACATCTTTGGTTTCCGCTCCTGTTACTTCTAAGGCAAAAGCAACATTTTCGTAAACCGTAAGTTTAGGCAATAATTTATAGTCTTGAAATACAACTCCTATTTTTCTTCTTAATTTATATACTCTACTATTGCGAAGTTTAGCAACATTTATCCCACCTAAAATGATTTCCCCACTAGTAGGTTTTTCCTCACGATAAAGCATCTTAATTAGAGTAGATTTCCCACTACCACTTGCACCAATAATAAAAACAAACTCACCTTTATCAATTGATAAATCTAAGTCATATATTGCCCCAACACCATTGGGATAAGTTTTACATACATTCTTCATTCTAATTAATTCCATACTTACCACCTTATCATTATAATTATATCATATTTTTATTTTTATCCTTTTATTAATATCCTCCCTTTACTTCATAGCTGTCAACTGCCACTATAAAAGCTTTTGAATCGATATCATCTACTATTTCTTTTAAAGTTTTGTATTCTCTAGTAGGGATTACTGTCATAATCGTTTTTTTATTCTCTTTGTCTTTTCCTCCAATAGCATCATAAATGGTAATACCATGATTCATCTTTTTAATTATGAGCTCTTTTACTTCTTTATATTTATCAGTGATAATGTATAAACTCTTTTTCTTTGAGGTTCCTAACATTATTTTATTAGCGATTAAAGAAGAGATATAAAGATATATTATGGCATATAACAACATTTCTAAACCAAATATATAGGATCCAAATAACACTATTATAGCATTTATTATAAAGTTTGCCTTTGTGATTGACATTTTTTTGCGATTATACAATATTTTGCTTACAACATTAATTCCTCCTGATGATAAACCATTTTTATAAATGATCCCATTGGCTATTCCTGTTACTATTCCACCAAAGATGGCGATTATAAACATATCATCTGTATTTAACATAACTAAGCTATTAATCGATGCTGTTATTTTAACAAAATATGGATAAATAAAAGTAACATAAACCATTGATAAAGAATAATCAAGTTCAAGAAATAAAATAGATGTTAAGGTTAATAAGGCTGATAGAATAAAAATAGTATTAGCGGGCTTAATACCCCAAATATAATCTAGAATAGTTGCTACTCCACCAGTTCCACCAGCTACTAAATGAAAAGGATTTAAAAATAGATTAAAGGATACAGCACATAAAAATAAAGCAACTGTTAAATTAACATATCTTAAAAATAATCTTTTGCTTTTAACAATATCTAAAACTTTTTTATCATTAACCTCTTCCATTAGTATGCTCCTTTTACTTCATAAGCATCCGTTACTAAAAAGAAAGCATCTTCATCTATTTGATGTATCCCTGATCTAAACTTAAAATATTCTTTGGTTGGAATGACGGCAAATAAAACCGGGCTTTTTTTATTAGAAAAACCGCCTTTAGCATCAAAAATAGTTACACTGTGACCCATCTCTTCAAATATAAATTTTGATATTTCATTAGTTTTTTTAGTAATAATATAAAAAGCTTTACAATCTGAAATTCCAATAAGTACTTTATCAACCATGATACTAACTAAAGATAAAACAACAACAGCATACATAAATTTTACCCATCCAAATACAAATCCACCAATTAAAACAACTAAACCATCGATAATGATAGTTGCTGTTCCCATCGATATTTTAAGATATTTAGATGCTATTTGGTTTAAAATATCTGTTCCTCCCGATGTAAATCCCATTTTAAAAATCAAACCTGCTCCAAAGCCAAATATTATTCCCCCAAAAACCGCTATTAAAAATTGATTATCGATATTTAAATTTAAGTAGGCACTAATATTAGTTGTTAATTTTATAAATAACGGAAACATTAATGATCCAATAACTGATTTAGCCGTTTGCTCTTTTCCTAAAAATATTAAACTCATAATTAACAAGAAAACAGAGGAAGCAAGAATAAATAAAGCAGGATTTATATTAAAAAATCGTTTAAATACAATACTAAGTCCACTAACTCCACCTGCTACAATATCTCCAGGCAGCAAAAATAAGTTAAAAGCAAGAGATATTAAAAAGATGCCAAAAATAAATGTCAAATATCTTTTTAGAAACAAAGGACAACCCTAAAAAACGAAAAGCCAGCTCACCCGAGCTGGCCGTCGAAATCCAAATTTGCTTCAGTCATTCTTTAGGCAAACGGATTCGAGCCAGCC
>CAZITT010000049.1:0-5062 GCA_964542235.1 uncultured Muribaculaceae bacterium
AGGTGTAAAAAAATCAAGTTGGTAGAGGGAAAAGGAGGAATTTAAATGATGGTAAATGATCCAATTGCAGATATGCTTACAAGAATTCGTAATGCTAATGCAATGAAATATAAAGAAATTACAATGCCTATTTCCAAAATAAAATTAGAAATTGCAAGAATTTTAAAAGATGAAGGCTTTATAGAAGATTATAAGCAAGCTAAAAATAAGAATATTAATATGTTGGTTTTATTATTGAAATATGGAAATAAAAAAGAAAGGGTTATTGCTGGATTAAGACGCATATCAAAACCAGGGTTAAGAGTATATGCCAAATATGAAGAAATGCCAAAAGTTTTAAATGGTTTTGGTATTGCTATAATTTCTACTTCCAAAGGTTTAATGACTGATAAAAAAGCTAGAAAAGAAAAACTTGGTGGCGAAGTTCTAGCATATATTTGGTAGGTGATAATATGAGTCGTATTGGAAATAGAATCCTAAAATTACCTGAAGGAACGACAGCTGAATTATTGAATAATCAATTAATAGTAAAAGGAAAACAAGGAGAGCTAAAAACAAATATAGGTAAAGGGATTAATATAGAAATAAAAGATAATGAAATAAAAGTAACAAGAGAAAATGATTTAATTCCAACTAAACAATTACATGGAACAGTTAATGCTAATCTTAATAATATGATTATTGGCGTTAATAAAGGTTTTAAAAAAGATCTTGAAATTATTGGTGTTGGATATCGTTTTAATGTTAAAGGTAACTCATTGTTAATAAATGCTGGATATTCTCATCAAGTTGAAATTAAAATACCAGAAGATATAAAAGTAGAACAAAAAAGTAATACTGAAATTACAATTTCTGGCATTGATAAAGTCAAAATTGGGGAATTTGCAGCAAATATTAGAAAAGTAAGAAAACCAGAACCATATAAAGGTAAAGGAATTCGTTATGTTGGTGAATATGTTCGTCGCAAAGAAGGAAAGAAAGCTAAATAGGAGGAATAAGTATGATAAAAAAAGAATCAAGAAATACCAAAAGGATAGTTAGACATAAGAGAATTAGAAAAGAAGTATTTGGAACTAATTTAGTACCAAGACTTTGTATTTATAGATCAAATACTAATATTTATGCGTCCTTAATTGACGATGAAAATTCTAATACATTAGCAAGTGCTTCAACTTTAGAATTAAAAATAAAATTAAATAATCAAGAAGCAGCTGAAAAAGTTGGGGAATTAATTGCTCAAAAAGCTATTAAATTAAAAATTAAAAAAGTTGTTTTTGATCGTGGTGGCTATTTATATCACGGGCGCATAAAAGCTCTTGCAGAAAAAGCTCGAGAGAAAGGCTTAGAATTTTAATGGGAGAGGTACATATGCAAAAGAAAAGATTTAATGATAGAAGAGAAAAAAATGATTTTATTGAAAATGTTGTTGAAGTAAAAAGTGTTGTTAAAGTTACTAAAGGAGGGCGTCAAAGAAGATTTCAAGCTATTGTAGTTGTAGGTAACAAAAAAGGATTAGTTGGGCTTGGAACTGGAAAAGCTACTGAGGTGTCTGAGGCAGTAAAAAAAGCTATTGCTAAAGCTAATAAAAATATTATAGCAATTCCTCTTGTAGAGTATAGAACAATACCACATCAGGCAATTGGCATTAAAGGAGCAACAAAAGTTATATTAAAACCTGCTTCACGTGGTACTGGAATTATTGCCGGAGGAGCCGTTAGGGCAGTGTTAGAATTAGCTGGCATTAAAGATATAGTTTCAAAATCTTTAGGATCAAGAACAAAAATTAATATGGTAAATGCAACCTTGAATGGTTTAAGAAATATTAGTACAATTGAAAAAATTTGTGAACTAAGAGGAAAAACTAAAGAGGAGATATTAGGATAATGAAATTACATGAATTAAAGAAAAATGAAGGTGCTACTTTTTCAAAAAAAAGAGTTGGCCGTGGACCAGGTAGTGGTTTAGGAAAAACTAGTGGCAAAGGGCACAAAGGACAAAAAGCAAGATCAGGTGCTAAAATTTCTGCAGTATTTGAAGGAGGACAACTTCCGTTATACAGAAGATTACCTCATCGTGGTTTTAACAATGCTAGATATAAAATTACTTATGCTACTATTAATGTTGAGGATCTTAATATTTTTAATGACGGAGATGTAATAACTCCAGAATTTTTACAAGAACGTGGTATAATTAAAAAACAATTAGCAGGAATTAAAGTATTAGGTCGAGGAAAATTAGAAAAGAAAATTACAATTAAAGCACATAAATTTTCAAATAGTGCTTTAACTAAGATAGAAGAAGCAGGCAGCAAAATAGAGGTGATCTAAATGTTTGCAAAATTTAAGCAAATATTTGTCTCTAAAAATAAAGATTTACGTAAAAAATTATTATTTACATTTACTGTTTTATTTATCTTTATTATTGGTACAACTATTGTGGTACCTGGTACAGGTAATATTACTGGTAATCTTGGCTTTTTAGAGCTTTTAAATGTAATGAGTGGTGGCGCCCTAAAACAATTTTCAATATTTGCATTAGGAGTATCACCATATATTACAGCATCAATAATCATTGAATTATTACAAATGGATATTGTTCCTTATCTGGCTGATTTAAGTAAGCAAGGATATATAGGTAGACAAAAAATAAATCAAATTACAAGATATGTTGGAATATTGATGGCTTTTGTTCAAGGTTATGTGTTTGCATTCGCATTTTTAACTAATACAAATACAATAACTCATATTCAAGTTGCAATAATATTAACAGCAGGCACAGCATTTCTATTATGGTTAGGAGATCAAGTAACTCAAAAAGGAATTGGCAATGGTGTATCATTATTAATTATGGCTGGAATTATTGCTTCTTTACCGCAAATGTTTATAGATACTTATAAATATTTAATAATAGAAAATACATTTAATAATATTTATTTAGGTATAGGAGGATTTATTTTATTTATTATCTTATATTTAACAATTATTATTGGTATAATTTTTATTGAGCAAGCTGAAAGAAGAGTACCAATACAATATGCAAATAAATCTTCTAGTTCATTAGGAAAACAAAATTTCATGCCAATTAAAATTAATTCAGCAGGAGTTATGCCAGTAATATTCGCATCAAGTTTATTAGGAATTCCAGCAACAATAGCGCAATTTATTAATAAAAAAGCTTTTACAAGTTTTGTAGATTCGTATATTGATTATACAACTTTAACAGGATTTATCTTATATGTAATATTTATATTCTTTTTTGGATATTTCTATACATTTTTAAGAATGAAACCTTCAGATTTGTCAAAGAACTTACAAGATAATGGTGGTTATATACCAGGAATAAGACCTGGTGGATCAACCGAAGGATTTTTTAAAGGAATAATTGGACGACTTACAATTTCTGGTTCTTTCTTCTTAATGGTTTTAGCAGCTTTACCAATAGTAGTTTCAAAGGTTACATTATTGCCTTCAACAGTTACTATTGGAGGAACGGGAATTTTAATTGTTGTAGGAGTTGCCATTGAAACATTTAAACAAGTAGAAAGTTTGCTTGAAGCTAAAGATTATAAAGAAACTTATAAAAGGAGAAGAAGGTTATGAAAAATATTATTTTAATAGCTCCACCAGCAGCAGGTAAAGGTACCGTTTCAAAGTTATTAGTGGAAAATGATAATTATATTCAATTATCTACAGGAAATATTTTAAGAGAAATGGCAGCAAAAGACGAAGAATTGCAAAAATTGCTTGATAGTGGATGTTTAGTTTCAGATGAGATAATTTGTAAAATCTTAAAAGAAAAATTAATTGAATTAAAAGGGAAAAGTTATATATTAGATGGATTCCCTAGAACAATCAATCAAGCGCAAATATATGATGAAATAATTAAAGAATTAGGAATCGATTTAGGAATAGTAGCTTATTTAGATGTTCCTAAAGAAATACTATTAAAAAGAATAACATCAAGATTGGTTTGCCCTAAATGTGGGGCAACTTATTCAATTTCAAACGAAAGTTTAAAACCTAAAAATGAAAATATTTGTGATATGTGTAATAGTGATTTAATAAAAAGATTAGATGATTCAGAGGAAACATTTGAATTAAGATATAATACATATATGGAAAAAACAAATCCTTTATTAGATTATTATAGTAATAAAGGAGTATTACATAGAATTGATGCTATAAATTCTGATGAAACATATAGACAAGTTCGTCAATTAATAAGGTGAATGTAATTTGATAACAATAAAAACCAAAGAAGAAATCAAGTTACTTACAATAGCTGGTAAAATTGTTTATGAAACTCATAAATATTTAAAAAATTATATAAAACCAGGTATTACCACTGATGAATTAAATGATTTAGCAGAAAATTTTATTAGAAGTAAAAATTCCTATCCATCATTTTTAAATTACAATGGATTCCCTAAAGCTATCTGTACTAGTGTTAATCAACAAGTAGTACATGGAATTCCTAGTAATTATCAATTAAAAGATGGTGATATAATATCAATTGATATTGGCGTATGCTATAACGGTTATCATGGTGATTCGGCGTGGAGCTATCCAGTTGGTGATGTTTCAAAAGATATTAAATATTTATTAGAACATACTGAAAATGCTCTTTACGAAGGATTAAAAAAAGTAAAACCGGATAATAGAATAGGGGATATTTCAAATAATATTCAAAAGTATGCTACAAATCATAAATTAGGAATTGTAAAAGAATTGGTTGGACATGGCGTTGGGTCACATTTACATGAAGAACCAGATATACCAAATTATGGAGAAAAAAATAAAGGCCCAGTTATAAAAGAAGGAATGGTTTTAGCGATTGAACCAATGTTAACATTAGGCAGTCCTAAAATATGCATTCTTGATGATAATTGGACAATTGAAACTTTAGATTTTAAACCATCTGCTCATTTCGAGCATACAGTTTTAGTAACAAAAGATGGTTATAAAATATTAACGGGAGAGTGATGTTATGGCAAAAGATGATGTCATCGAGGTAGAAGGAAAAGTTCTTGAAGTAATTCCAGGTGGAAGCTTTAAGGTGCAAC
>CAZITT010000049.1:5072-5298 GCA_964542235.1 uncultured Muribaculaceae bacterium
TTATCATAGAAGCTCACGTTTCTGGTAAAATGCGAATGAATTACATTCGTATTTCACCGGGCGATAATGTAATGATAGAACTTTCTCCATATGATTTAACACGTGGGCGAATAACCTATAGAAAGTAGGAGGTAGAAAATTATGAAAGTAAGACCATCAGTAAAAAAGATTTGTTCTAAATGTAGAATAATTAAACGTAAAGGTAAAGTTATGGTAATTTGTGATA
>CAZITT010000050.1:0-5270 GCA_964542235.1 uncultured Muribaculaceae bacterium
TAAAATAATAATCAGCCAATGAATCCGTTACCATGCGGTTAATCTCTTCGGGCATGGTTAAGTCCCACGACCGTATTCCCGCTTCTACATGACCTACTTTGGTATTCAGCTTTTTGGCCACAATGCTGCAAGCCATCGTACTGGTCACATCACCCACTACCATCACCAAATCGGCAGGATGCGCCAGCAATTCCTTTTCAAACGCCACCATAATAGCCGCTGTTTGTTCTGCCTGCGTACCGCCGCCGCAACCCAGATTAGCATCCGGTGCAGGGATATTCAGCTCTGTGAAAAAGGTATCGCTCATTTTCTGGTCGTAATGCTGACCGGTATGTACAAGGCGAAAATGTATTTTTTTGCCGTTAGGTAGCTGAGCATAGTCGAAGTTCGGTAACTGAGCGTAGTCGAAGTTCTTAATAGCATGTATAATAGGTGCTATCTTCATAAAATTTGGACGAGCACCGGCGATAAGGGTGAGTTTCATATTATTTCTCCTTTTTATTTTTTTCTTCATTTATTTGTTTTCCTACTGCAAACCCATACATATCAATAATCTTTGCTTTTGGATAGTTGATAGATATTTTTTCACTGGTTGCAAAGTCGGTAGTAGTGAAATAATTGGACAAACAATCAATAATATTTTGATTTGCTAAATAAAACTGTTGAATGAAAATCAATGAATCTTTATCAACATGATTAAACAACTTTCTGTTATCAGCAATTTCATTAAAAGCACTAGTAAAATTGGTATCGAAGGCTGGAATACATCCAAAAACACCCAGCATCACTTTTGTAACAACTATCCGTTCGGAATTACCATCTGGTAAAAGTTTTCCTTTTATCTTAGCATAAACATTCAAAATAGTCTGGATATTATCATCTGAATAACAATCTACATCAATCTCCCAGATTTCATTTTTTTGTCTTTTCAATTCATTCAGGTATTCAATCAACGGCTTATAATGATATACACTCTTCCCAGCCAAATAACTCCCACCCCGCATCATTCCCCAGCTTGCCAGAAAGTACCCAAGTACCAAACAACTCTTTTCAAGGTCTGCAGTCAAATCATCTGTCTGCCTGAAATAATTGTAGCAGTAATCGAACGAAGTAAATCGGTCACAGGGTTTTATCTGGTCTTCCAATCCTATGACGGTGAATTGTATGTCGGTTTGTGTAAGGCTTATAGGCATAATTACTATTAATTGATGTGTTAGCAGACGATAAGGGTGAGATTCATTAGGAAGTTTTGATTTTATGAATTTTTTAAAATATTAAATGGTGTTAGGTTTTGGTAGTTTTTTCACCTTTCCCAAATCTATTTTGCTTCCAAGGTATTTATAAAATTCTTCTGAAAAATAACCATAACCAGTAGTAAAAGTCATTTCTCCAAAAATAGCCTTCCCATCAATATCATAAAAATCGACTCTTACCTGAGCAATATCCTTAGAGAGTTTTTTTGAGACTTGAAGCATTTCATCGAAAGACAATGGTTTTGAAATTTCCACACCAGAATAATGTTTGTTATTTTTGTTAAAAGCTTTTTCTGAAATATTATTCCATTCTAAATCATAAGCAGACAAAGAATAGTTCTCCTTTGTTCTGTTATAAACGACCAAAACAAACTCGGGCACACCGTGATAACACCAAATTTTATAATCAATTAGTGATTTAGTTGGTTCAGTTTTATTTACAAATAACTTTTCGGCAATAATACAAGGATTTATTCTTGCATAATGTAATTGTGAAGAAGTATATCCATAACTACCATTCATCCACTCTTGTAATTTTTTTGTAACTAATGGAATATTCAAATCATTTTTATTCTTAACAAGAATTATTTCACCACATGAGTTATTTGTCTTAATTACAAAACTTTCCGGCAATTTTGACCAATCAATTTGTGAAACATCATCCCACTTACCGTAAAGAGTATTTAAAGTATCAGCACAACCATGTTCATTAACATATTCTCTTACCAAAAATTTATCAGCACAAATTGTCCATAAGCTTGTATCTGAGTAGAGCTGTAACCATTGTATCTTTTCGATTAAATCAGTAGGGTTATCCCAATCAATATTCTTATTAAATATAGATTTGTACGCAGCATTTAATCGTACTTTAGGATTAAACCTTAAATAGTATCTTGTTCTATACCATTGTAACTTATTCCACGTATATCTAATTGGTTTAAATCTGAATAAAATATTTTTTAATGTATTCTTTGGGGTCATATTACATTTTATTACTTATTACTTTTTGTTATTCTGAAATTCAAATTATAATTCTGACTTTGAGATTAATTTCAATGCACGTATAATAGCCCACCTTGTACTATCTTCTCTTAACTGGTGCATTGCTAATTTTAAATTTGGCTTAGATTTTGAAGAAAATATGCGTTTAACAATCAGAAGTAATGTCTTAATATCTAATTTGATTTCCATTGAATTGAACCCACTAAGTAGCCACTGTTGGTATTTTGGATATAATATCATTATTTCAGCATTTACTTGTTCCATATATTTCTGTTTGTCGTATAATATTGTTGAGATATCATTTAAATGCTTCATCGTTTTTTCCGATTGATTAATATCGATCAAGTTTCCATTTCTTATTGTTGGTATTACTTGATGACTAACATTACCATTCTCAATGTCAATTAATACAAGTAACCCATTATCCCAAAACTCATGTTTTGAATGCCCCGAATGATCAAAACAGAAATTTCCTAAACTATAAAATATTGGTTTATCTTTATATACTTCTGTTCCTTGAGGTACATGTGGATGCATAGCTATAACAGCGTCTGCTCCAATATCTATCAGTTCTCGATATCTGTCTCGCCATTCCGGTAGTGGAACATTCATATATTCCAAACCTCCATGTGATATTACAAATAAATAATCACACAGATTTTTATTCTCAATTATTTGTTTATTAATCTCATAGCTATTGATCCAAGCACATCCAATTTTTTCTGAATCTGTCCATTTGTCTTTTAAAGAGGCAAAATCATATGATGTAGCTGCAATTAAACCTATCTTGATATCTCCTGCTTTTATAAACTTTACACTATATGCTTCATCCCAATCACCAACTCCTAATAATGTTGATTTTTTAAAATATTTCATTGTTGATATTAATCCTTCGACATTATAATCAAGCGAATGATTATTCGCTAATGAAATTATATTGAATCCGTTATCTTCACACCATTGAGGAGAAAATAAAGATTGTGGCAATATTGTTTTGTTCGGAATGTTTAATTTCCCTAATTCTAAAGGTCCTTCAAAATTCAAGAATTTAAAGTCGCTAGAACCTAACAAATCTATAATATCCTTTGATAATTGGATGTTCAGAGGATGTTCAGAACAAAAATCACCAGCAAACAAAAATCTAATCCTATTTTTATTCATTGAATACTTTTTTATTTTAAAAAATTATTAAAAATGACATATTGACGTTTCAATATAATAATAAGTTCAAGTACTATATCACTTTCTGTTTTTAACAAGGTATATTATAGGATTCAGATAATTAAGTTTAACAATTCGCTGAGTCAATAGAATTAGTGAATAAAACACCAATAAGTTAATCAAAATACGGGAAAAAAGTGGAAAATATGAAGGTATAAGCATTTTTAAAAAAACACTTTGAAGTATTAATAAAAAAGTGATATGAATAATTACTAACAGCATTATCTTAATCATTTTTATAGGAATCAAATTTACTTTGACTCTTTTATCAATAAAATTAAAGAAATATATATGTCTTATTATTTCAATAGCAACAAATAAACCAGCGATAAAAATTGGGGGATAAGATAATTTAGAAAACAAATAGCTAAAAGCTAAAAGCACTACTGCAGAAAAAAGATGTCCTTTGAAGTAAATTTTTGAATGACCAGTTGCTAACAATACAGATAAATAAGGTAAAACTTGAAAAAAGTCTGATATTAAACTAACTTTAAAATAAGAAGAAGAACTAATATATGACTTACCATAAATAAAAACAATAATATCTTTAGAAAAAAACATGCTAAAAAGGATTAATGGATATATTAAAATGACAGAATTTAATACAGCCGTTTCATAACTTTTTAATGGACCTTCAAGATTATTTTCATGTTGGCCTTTTGAGAACAGAGGTAATAAAACGCCTTTGATTGAACCTGCAACCATACCAATCATTGGTAAAGAAATAAATCCATTAGCAAACTCTGCAAATTTTTCCACACCATAATATCTGCTTATAAAAAACTGATTAGAAGAGCTAATAAAAAAACCCATTAAACTAGCTGCCATTAAAGGAACAGAATAATCAAATACAGTAGAATAAAAATTTTCTATTCGTTTCTTAGATACTTTAATATAGGGCTTATTCTTCATATATATTGAAAACAAAAATATGAGAAATGAAGCTACACCCCATCCAATAATTGCAGTCTTATAATCACCTTTTAAATACACAACCGGGAAAACAATACAAAGCAACATTAACAATTTGCTGATCGTGTTGTATATTGCAATATATTTTGTTCTTCTCAAAGCTGTATATAGACCCTCTACACCCAATGCTGGCAAAGTAAATAAAGGAAAAACCGAGAAAATTTTTAACCCTGTCGATAATTCTTGATTTTTTAATATATGTGCAATTATATCAGATGAAAAAAACAGAACAATAGAAAACACTAAACCTAATAATACAAATATTCCATTAATTTTATTAACAAAATACTTGCCTTCTTCTTGAGTATATCTTGGTATAAAATAAGAAAAAACGCTTGGCAAACCCATTGTAAAAATAGTTTGTAAAGTGCCATATACATAAAGTATTTGCCTGTAGGTACCATATTCTGCTTTATCAAAATATCTTGACAGTATGGCTGCACTTACAAAACCTAATGCTAAAGAACTAAAACTGCTTAAAGCAAGCCAAATTGCTTGCTGTGTATTACTTGTATTTGCCACTAATTTTAACTTTCATTTTTCTTACAATTTCCCGTCAAATCCATTATCCATCACCCCCTTCACATCATACACCACGCTATTTCCATTAATCAGTGAAGAGATATCGAGGGTTTCAAATTCCGCATGAGCTACTGCCATCACAATGCTGTCGAAGGTACGGGCGGGCAGTTCGTTTTGCAGCTCTACACCGTACTCGTGCTTTGCTATCGCAGGGTTAGCCCAGGGGTCGTAGATATGTACATTTGCATTGTAATCCTGCAGGGTACGTACTATGTCTATCACTTTGGTATTGCGTACATC
>CAZITT010000051.1:0-5098 GCA_964542235.1 uncultured Muribaculaceae bacterium
GGCAACAATTGGTGCCTAAGGCCGGACTTGAACCGGCACGGAATTTAACTTCCGCAGGATTTTAAGTCCTGTGCGTCTACCTATTCCGCCACTCAGGCAATCATACTGGTGACCTGTACGGGATTCGAACCCGTGAGTGTCGCCGTGAAAGGGCGGTGTGTTAAGCCTCTTCACCAACAGGTCAAAAAAATGGCGCCTCAAGTAGGACTCGAACCTACGACCCTTTGATTAACAGTCAAATGCTCTAACCAACTGAGCTATTAAGGCATAAATGGTGGGCCTGGATGGACTTGAACCATCGACCTCACGCTTATCAGACGTGCGCTCTAACCAACTGAGCTACAAGCCCATTTACCCAAGCAACATTTATTTGCAAACTTAATTCTACAACAAATAGCCATATTTTGCAAGCAAATTTTAACTTTTTAACAAAAATAATCAACATCTAATAAAAAATAGCATATATTCTAGCTATTTTCTTTTTTCTTAGTATTAATTTTCTTATATAACATTATACATCCAAAGATGAGAATTAAAAACACACTTAATGCTAAAAAATTAATATTATTTTCATTTATATTAACTTTCATTCCCATTGCTTCTTTAACTTCTTCATATTTTTCTATGGCTGAAACGTTTATTATATAAGAAAAAAGCATCCAAATACCAACCAATATTCTTTTCATATCGTACCTCAAAATAATTATATTATTCTTATGTCTAATTTATGAACTTAACTAACTAATATACTATATGTAAAGAGTACTAAAATATATTTACATTTTACCTTAAGTATGATATTTTGTTATTATAGTAATACATGGTAATAGTAACATAAATAAGTAGGAGATTTTTTATGAGTAAAAAAGGGAAAAAATATTTTAAACTTTTTGCAATTTTATTAACTGTAGGAATTATATTTCAAGGTAGTAATTATGTAGTAAAAGCTATTGAAGAAGGAGGAGGAGGTATAAAAGGAGACATACTGTTTGATTTTAGTAGCGGTGAAGATTCAACTATCTCTTTTGATAGCAATACAAGGGAATACTTAGTTCCAACTCCTGGTTTAGAAAGTGGTACTATTACCTTACCCACTTTAGTTAATGACTTAGATTTGGGAGAATTTGATTTTAGCTTTAGTTTGTTAAACGAAGATAACGATCCTTTTCTTTATCAAATTACAACAAATAGTTTAAGTTCAGCAGATAAAGATATTTATCTTAACAATTTTAGTATATCCGAAAGCACTTTTACTTTTCAATCAAAAATAAAAAGATTTACAATAATTGGAACATTGGAGGATACTCCTGATACATATTATTTTACTTTTTACGATCCAGAATATGAATCAATGGAAATGACTTTTAAAATATATAATTCAAGTAATCAATTAATAAATACAACAGTAGTTGGTTCATTTAATGACATAGCTGGAGCAGCATTTACAAATACTGCTAATTATACTATTGCAGCAAGAGATGATACAAAAAGTAAAATTGTTGCTACTGCTAACATCCCAACAACTCCAACAGTAACTAATGTTGATTTAATGGGAGGAGTTTGGGAATATGTTGTTGATAGATCTGATTATGTTAGTACAACGGATTCTGACAATTCACTAGAAATTTCATTAACAGATAATTTTGGAAAAACTAATATTCATTTTCAATACTTAATTGGATATAGTTGGGAGGGGGCAATGATTACGATTGCTGAATCTGACTATATGGGGCTTACTGTTACTCCACAAATATCAGTTGGAAATTGGGGAAGCGGTATTGTCGATATTTCAAACGTTGAAGAAGATAAAATGGGCCCAACAGCTTATGTTGGTTATGTTCGAGCAGGCAATAGATATATATATATTAAACCTGATAGTATTGGAAGATCATTTACTATTGAAAGCATTGAAAGCGAATATGTTGAAGTAGAAGGAACTAAAGATATGGGTCTTTATGGTCCTGAAGAAGGAACATATAGGATTAGTTTACCAGAATCTCTTGTTAGTAATTACATTTCTATAAATATTTTGGAAGAAGGCGAGATAGAAACTAAAGCTATACCTTTATATATCAAGAAAGTTTTAATCCATGTTGAATCTGTTGACTTTGTTGGAGGAGAACCATTAAAAGCTGGAGATGAATTAATGGTAGGACCTATAAATTCCTACATTTATAAAGGATATGAAGATTTTGTAACAATTTTATCAATTTATTCTCCTAATCCTTATGAATGGGAATTGTTTGAACAATGGAATTATAATATTGTTGTCATGTATTATAAAGATAATCAAATATTAGGAACTAAACAAGTTGCTCTATCTGCACCTAGAGAATTAAATGATGAATGGCTTGATAGAGATGAAAAAATAATATATATTGAGGGTGATCCAGAATATCAAAAGCTCGCTCAAGCTAATCGCATTACAGCTTTTGTAGTTGATAGCAGCATAACAGCAAGTGATGATGAATATCAGGGAACTCTATTTGGCTTAGGTGAGGGATGGGGTCATCTAATGCCAAATCATAGTCTTTATGGCGAAGGAAAGGATGGAATGATATTAAATGATGTTCCGAATTAAAAAGATTATTTTCTTTCTAGTAATTTCTATTCTATTTACCTTTTCTATTCAAGTTTATGCTGCTAGTACTTATGTTTATGTTGAAGTAAATAATTTATTGGCCACATATGCTTCCAATGGCAATTTAACTATAACAGGTGATATTGGTGATTCAGATGAAGCTTTAATTATTATTCAAATAATAAATCCCAATGACGAATTGCTATATTTTGGAACAATTAAAACAAATGATACTGGTGAATTTACATCAACAGTTACTATTGGAAATATTTTAGCTGGAAAATATACTATTAAAGCTGCTGATTATAATGGCGGTCCTTATGCCAGTACAAATTTTACATTATTTGGTGTATCTTATAATTTAAATGGTGGAACTGGCAAAATCCCTACAGCTGCTGTACTTGCTGCTAACCAAAATTTTACAGTAGCTAGTACTTCAAATATAAAAGCTCCTACTGATAAAGCATTTAAAGAATGGAATACAAATATTAAGGGAACTGGTACTAGTTATAAACCTGGTGATATTGTTAAAATAGGTAGTAGTAATATAACTTTATATGCTATTTGGAAAGATGTAGAAGTTACTCAAGTTACTACTAATACTACTAATTATGTAGAAAATACTATTTTAGATGAAAGCAATATTCTACAGGTTACTGGCAGTTTATCATCTGATGCTACTTTAACAGTCACTCCTATTATTGAAACTGAAGAAGAGCATGGGAATATGAAACTGCAAATTGATGATGATGACGAAGTTATTGGCGTATATGAAGTAAAACTTAATGGTGATTTTGAAGGAGTTTTAACTTTATCATTTATAGTTGATTCTAAATATAATGGTAAACAAGCTACTATTGTTCATAAAAAAGCTAATGGCAGTTTTGAAACTTATACTGCTACTGTAACTAATGGTAAGGTTACAATAGAAGTTGAAGAACTATCTCCTTTTATTATAACAATCAAAGAAGAAAAAGATGATGAAGATAATAATCAAATTCCTTCAGTAGATGATAAAGATGGAGAAGTAAAAACAACATCAAAAATAAACATATCAAAAATTTTATATATTGCAATTCCCTTTATAATAATTAGTGTTATTGTAATTTGGATAATAAAAAGAAAAAGAATTTAAAAAAATATAGATGCTTAAATACATCTATATTTTTTTATTAAATTTTCTAATTTTTACTTTATGACATTTGCATAAACTAGAACTCCGTTAATATCATCAAGCTCTCCTCTTGATATCCATACTGCGTCATTACAAACATTTAATTTGCCTTGACTTTCTTTTATTGAACAAATGTAATTATGCATAATTAGTTAATTATAATCATATTTATATTATATTGTTTTCATAAAAACTTAAATTTCTTACTTAACTTAATTAAGAATTTTTATTTCTATAATGTCGCCTTGTTCACATTTTCCGGCTTTATTAAATGTTACTTTTTTGGGATATCCTTCATAACTCACTTCTTTGCCCGTTTCAAAATCTTCGACAACTATAATTCCACCCCAAGCTTCCATTTTATCATCTTTATAAAAAGGCGTTTCCCAATAATTAAAGTCTCTAGCTATACGGCCTATTCGAAAAGGGCTCCTTCCATCAGGAGATGCATCACTAGGCTTATAAATAGATACTGTATATGCTTTATTAGTTTGGGTATTAAAGAGCAATTTGATTGCAAAAGTAGCTTCCGGATACGATATTGCTACTACTCCATCTGGATACTTATCAGTAGCATCTATTGTTATGTTTTCTATAGTTGAATAATAATATGATTCATACTTTGTGCTTGTTTCATTATTTTTTATAAATTCTATATATGTTTCTTTATTCAATGGATTTCTAAGATAAATGTCTTCTCTAGTCGTAATAATTACTTGTAAGTAATTTTTCTTCTTTGATTCTAAAGGGGGATATGATCCTATTCCCTCAATAAATCTTCCAATACTAGAATCATTTTCCATGTCTATTGTTATCTCGCCAGCATCATTTGTTTCAAAAGGACCATAAAATCCTCCTTGTGTAGCTTTGCCCGCCTCTATTTCTTTAGCCCCCGGTGTTAATAAATAAATAGAATACGATTGTTCTGCAACATTTTTATTAGTAATATTTGCTTTTATAGTCAAGCTTTGATATTTACCTTTCTTGTCATTGTTCAGATTATTTATATTACTATTTGATGAGCAAGCCGTCAAGAGCAATAATGCAACTAAAATAATAATAAATTTTTTCATTTTTTTCCTCCCTATTTATATTATATCAAAAATTTTAATTAATTGTCCTAAAATACAATGGGTTTAACTATAAAAGCTCAGATAAATTTCATTATATTAAAGAAAGGATAAATTTTTTTCACTGCGACGATTTTTTAATTCTAGCGAACAAAACTTGTAGCTTTAGATGAATCTTTGAGTTTCATAAAAAAAATCAATCATTTCGGATTGATATTTATCATTAAGTTCAAACATATAGTTCGAACAGATTCACTAATGGAGCGTTGACTA
>CAZITT010000052.1:0-5056 GCA_964542235.1 uncultured Muribaculaceae bacterium
TTTGTTCAGATATATCTGTAATTAGTAAGGGTAAAATTATTGAAACATCAACAACAACAACTAATTCAGATATTGGCATTATTGATAAAAAAAATAAATTAGGAGAAATAAACAATAATTTATTTAATTTAAATAACAAATTACTAGCATTAACTAAAGAAGAAGAAAAATTAAATGGTGAGAAGAATATTATTCAAGAGCGCAGTAAATATAATGCTGAGGATCAAAGATTATATGAAAATATTAGTAATTTGAAGGAAAATAAATTAAGATATGAAAGTGATATTGATTCAATTAAGAAAGAAATTTTAATTTTAGAAAAAGAAAAATCAGGATATTTAAATAAAAAAGAGATAAAAGAAAATGAAATTAGTTTAATTAAAGTGGATAAAGATAAGTTTAATATCGAAATAGTAGACAAAAAAAGAAAAATAATTGATTTATCATATAAAATACAAACTCTAAATGATTACATAGAAAATGGTGGAAATATTAATCCTAATGTTAAAAGATTAATAAATAACCCTAAACTTAATGGAATTCATAATACCATTATTAATTTAATAAATGTTGATAAAGAGTATTTAACCGCTTTAGAAGTAGCATTAGGAGGAGCGAAGGATTATGTAGTTGTAGATACCTCCTTAATCGCTAAATCATGTATTAATTATTTAAAAGAAAACAATTTAGGAAGAGTAACCTTTTTCCCAATAGATGTTATAAAGCCTAGAGCAATAGATGAAGAAACATTAAAATTAATTAAAAATGAAAATGGGTATATCAATATTTTATCTAAATTGATAAACTATGATTCAAAATATGAAAATATTATCAAAAATCAATTAGGTAATGTTATATTAGTTAATGATATTGATACTGCCAATTATATTGCTAAATTAATTAATTACCGTTATAAAATTGTCACATTAACAGGAGAAATTATTAATGTTGGTGGCTCTATCACTGGCGGAGTAATCAAAATTAGTAGAAATATTATTAGTGACAAATATGAATATGATGAATTATTAAAAACAGAAAAAGAAATAAAGACTGAACTTGTTATTTTAGAAGAAAAATTAGCAATAATTGAAAATAATATTAATAATTTTAATAGTGATATTTTATTATTAGAAAAAGAGATTATAAAATTAAATGAAGCCATTAATATAAAAAATAGTAGTAAAAATCTAATAAATGAAAAGTATGGTTTAATTTTAAATGAATTAAAAGATTTAAATAATATTATTAACAACACTTTATCTATTGAAGAAGAGAATATTTTAAATAAATACTACGAAGTAGTAAATGAAAAAAATAATGTTGTAAAAGAAATTGGTTTATTTAATAAAAATAAAGATGATTTATTAATTGAAATAGATAAATTAGAAGCAAATTATAAGGAAAATAATGTAATTATTAGAAAATTAGAAGCAACTTTAAAAGATTTAGAAATAGATTTAAATAAAAAAGAACTTAAAATAGATAATTTATTAACTATTTTAAATGAAAGTTATAGTTTAACATTTGAAAAAGCAAAAATGAATTATATTTTGGATATGGATGAAAAAGAAGCTAGAAAAGAGGTCAATACATATCGAAGTAATTTAAAAAAACTTGGTATAATTAATTTAGGTTCAATTAGTGAATATGAAAGAATTAGTAAAAGATATGATTTTTTAACTAATCAAAAAGAAGATTTAGAAAAAGCAATCGAAGCTCTTTTAAATATTATAAGTAGTTTAGATAAAGTTATGGCCCAAGAATTTGTTAAATCGTTTAAAGAGATAAAAAAAGAATTTGATATTGTATTTAAAGATTTATTTAAAGGGGGTAGTGCTTCGTTAAATTTAGATGAGGAAGAAAATATATTAGATTGTGGTATTGATATTATAGTAAGCCCACCTGGTAAGAAATTATCAAGTATTTCACTTTTATCTGGAGGGGAGAAAGCTTTAACGGCAATATGCCTTTTGTTTGCCATCTTAAATGTTAGAAAAGTACCTTTTTGTTTATTTGATGAAGTAGAATCTCCTCTTGATGAGGCAAATGTTGATATGTTTGGCAAATATTTAAATAAATATCGTAAAACAACGCAATTTTTAATTATTACTCACAAAAAGAAAACTATGACATTTGCCGATAGTTTATATGGAATTACCATGCAAGAATCAGGAGTTAGCAAATTAGTTAGCGTAAAATTAGTAAATTAATCAAAATAAAAAGATAGATGACTATCTTTTTAAATTGAACGATATTTTTTGGCATCTTTAAAAGGATTGTTTTTATCGATCTTATCAACAAATAAAATTCCTTCTAAATGATCGACTTCATGTTGAAAAGCAACCGCTAATTCTTCTCTTGCTCTTATTTTTATTGATTTACCTTCAATATCAAATCCTTCAACAGTAATTCTTGCATATCTTAAAACTATACCTTCACAAGGACGATTAACACTTAAACAGCCTTCTCCTTCTTCAACATAAATAATTTCTTCCGAATGAGAAGTTATTTTAGGGTTAACAATTATATAAGTTTTAAAGGTCTCTTTTTCTTCTTGTTCATGAACTATAACTATATATCTTTTTAAAATACCTAATTGAACAGCAGATAAGCCCATACCAGGCCTTAGATTATATTTTTGCTCATATTTTTCTATTTGACTTTTAGTTAAATATTCTTCCATTAGTTTAATAGCATCTAAATCTTTTTTTTCCAATGGAAAAATAACTTCTTTACTTTTTTTTCTTAATATTTTATTTTTTTCATCAAGTATATCTTTTGTTTTTAGCATAACTATCACTCCAAAAATCAAGTAGATTATACCATAAATTCACAAAAAAAGAAATAGTTTATTATCTATTTCTTAATTTTTATAACTATCTAGATTGTCTACAACCTAATATAATTACTAATAGAATAAATAATACCAATACGATCGCATAATTTGATCCAAATCCAGAACCGCATCCAGAACCGCACATTGGATATGTTTGATATCCTCCACAACAACTGCTGGTAGGAACTCCACATCCATAAGAGTTACCATAACTATACATATAACATCCTCCTTTTTTTATTCTAATATAGTTTATTAGATTAGTGTATGTTTTGACATTGTTAATTGCCTATTTTTGTTTAAAAATACTAAAAGATGTGTTATTATTATAATAGAATAGGGGAATTTATGAGTAAAATACTTAAAAATATTGATAAGAAATTGCTTCTTTTTAGTGCTATTTTATTCATTATTGGCTTAATAATGGTTTTTTCATCGTCTAATGTATCAGCGTTTATGAGATATCAATATAATAATCCAGCTAGTTTTTTTATACGACAATTAATATTTTTAATTTTAGGAATTATTGTATTTTCCTTTGGAATAAGATTTTCAACAAAATCATATGGAATTCTTTCTTGGCTTGGAATAATAGGGATTAGTATAATTTTATTTTGTTTATTAATATATGGCACGGCGATTAATGACGCTGTTAGTTGGATTGGTTATAAAGGGTTTGGTATCCAACCCAGTGAATTTGCTAAAATTATCTTAATAACACTTATCCCAACTTATTATGAAATAAATAAAAGTAGATTAGATGATGCTAAAATTATGATTATCCCTATTCTAATAGGTCTTGGAATAGCGGGATTAGTAGCATTACAAAATGATTTGGGAACAGCAGGAATTATTGTATTAATAATCTTTTTCATGTTTATGATATCGAAAATAAATGATAAAGTGAAAAATAAAATATTAATTTTTACAGGTATATTTTTATTTTCTTCATGTTTTATTCTTTTTACCTTTGGAAAAAACATTTTTACAGGTAAATTAGAAAGATTAAATTTTTTTAATCCTTGTGATCGTTTTGTAACAACAGGTAATCAAGTTTGCAATGGTTATATTGCCATAAATAATAGTAATGGAATAGGAAAAGGACTGGGGAATAGTACTCAAAAATATCTGTACTTAGCGGAATCTCATACTGATTTTATTTATGCTATCTTAATAGAAGAGTTAGGCCTTGGCGGAATGATTGGCTTATTTATATTATATATTATCATATTAGCAAGAATCATTATAATAGGTAAAAACAGCTATCGAGATGATCATGCTATGATTTGTTATGGCATTGCGTTTTATTTATTTATTCACATAACTATTAATTTAGGAGGGGTTTTAGGTTTAATGCCTTTAACAGGTATAACCTTACCATTTATGAGTTATGGTGGAAGTTTTACTTTATCGCTAATAATTGGATTGACGATGATTCAAAGAATTAGATATGAAACAAATAGAATAGATAAGAAATTAGTAAAAAAATAATTAAACTTATTAAATAAATATTTAGGACTATAACCTTTTATAAGAAATAATACTTATAGGAGGTTTTATTATGGAATTAATATTAAAATATAAAAGTTATATTATTATAAGTTTAAGTTTTTTATTGCTAGTAATTGGTTGTTTTTTTTATTTTAAACCTAAAAATAGTACAAAAGAAAATAATAATCAATTAAATTTAAATGATCAAACAGAAATAGAAGTCATTGAAGAAAAAAAAGATATTCAAGAAAATATCATGGTTGATATTAAAGGCTATATAAAAAAGCCAGGAGTTTATACAATGAAAGATGGCGATAGAGTAATTGACCAAACAACTCCAAATATGATACAAAGATTAAACACCATATTTAAAAGAAACCCTTTGATTTCAATGGGAATTTAGCCTTTTCTAAATTTTAAGAGATTTAGAGAAGGCTATTTTTTTATGCCTAAATTTAAGAAAGACAAGAAGTGTGGCATTATATTTTAATAGTGAAATTTTTATATGTGGTAGATAAAGCGTTAATTTAATAAAAAAATTATTATATGTAATGTTATTAAAAAATCACAAATTCGATAAAAAAAGTTTAATTTTTAGATATTTTATTGAAAAAAATATATCAAAATGCTAAAATTGTAATGTAAGCCAAAAGTCATGAATAGGGAGGATATGAATATGAAAATAAGCTATGATAGACTATGGAAACTTTTAATTGATAAAAAAATTAA
>CAZITT010000053.1:0-1205 GCA_964542235.1 uncultured Muribaculaceae bacterium
CCACTTTCAGCAAAGCCTAAAGCTTGTGGAATCAATAATTCTCCTACTCTTAATAAATTATCCTTAATCTCCGATTCTTTAAGTACTATTTTTGATAACTCTTCTATACAAGATATCCGTACTTCATCGCTAATAACAATACGGTATTGAGGGTTTTCCAAAAAGTTTAGAAGTGCTCCATAAAAATCATTATTCTTTTTTATTTCATCAGATTCAAATATTTTCAACAAATAGCTATCTAGATAAGTTTCATCTTTTATCTTTGATGCAAGGTTGTAATCATATTTAGGAAATATAGAATTTAGATATGACTTTATGGTTTCATCTTCTTTATAACAAAAATGCGCAATAAAATCTTCCATATCATTTTTTTTAGCAAATTCTTTTAGCAAAGAATCCTTTGTAATTGCTTGTAAGCAAAGATCTCTATTTTCTGCAGCCCAAAAAGCTTTATCTACTTTTTCGGTCCAATTAGCTAGTGCAAATGAATGAAATTCCTCAGCAAGTTTTAATCGTGCTTCATCACCTTTTAACATTGATATCATTCCACTAATTACTTGATTATAGTGACCTTGTTTTTTCGAATCACTGATTGCCATCAATCCTTGATGTGCATAACTTATACTTTCTAATATTTCATCATCATTACAATTAGTTAAATTATCTCTTAATTTTATATATGCTTCATTTATTTTAGTCGAATCACCCATTTCGTATTCACTAGCCAAATTATGTATAAATAATTGAATATTTTGGTTCAAATCAATCACCTCTATATTTAGTATACTATCTAGCCTAACAAAAATCAAGTTTTTCAGCAATAAGAACAAACTTGTAATCTTAAAAAAATATGTTGACATTAAATGAGAAAATTAATGTGTATATGAGTTGAAGATAGCTCCGCCTTCCTCCACCATATATGAATTCTACTCGAATAATTGTCGAGTTTTTTTATAATATGATATAATAACAATGATTGCCGAAATAGCTCAGTTGGTAGAGCAATCGTCTCGTAATCGATAGGTCGTAGGTTCAAGTCCTATTTTCGGCACCATAATAAATATTTGACTACTTAAAGTAGTTTTATTTTTTCTTATAGAACTTGACTTTTAAAAAATGTCTATGTTATAATTCTAATTGCCAAGAAGGTTAACTCCTTGGCATCGTTGGGGAATTAGCTCAGCTGGCTAGAGCATCTGCCTTGC
>CAZITT010000053.1:1215-4983 GCA_964542235.1 uncultured Muribaculaceae bacterium
CTTGCACGCAGAGGGTCAAGGGTTCGAATCCCTTATTCTCCACCAAAATTTTGAAATTAAATCGCTTTAATTTAGTGATTTTTTTTGTTATAATCATTTAAGAGGTGTATATAATGAAACTTTATCATATTGACAGATCTGGTCATCTATCATCAAATCAAATTTTGAACTTAACAAAAAATTTTTATACTGAAGTTACAGAAAATGAGTATTTTAAAGATGGATTATCAAGTCATGGGGTACATTATTATTTAGATGATATTGATAATAGGGATCATGGAATAGATGTTATTTTTGAATATGAAAGAATGATCAATTTTCCTAATAAATTATCAAGGTATCAATCATTGTTTGCTTTTGATATCAATGGTGTCATAGATTTTATAAATAAAAAAGAACTAAATGATAATTTTTATAAAATATATGAAATTGAAGCAGAATATTATGAAAGGCATAATATGAATTTAGTTAGAGGTTGGTCTCATTGTGTTATGTCAAAATGGGCGAAATTATATTGGAATGATGAAATGGATCCTAATAAAGAAAGAGAACCAATTTATGAATATTTAGTAAAATTACCTGTAAAAATAGGTAAAGAAGTTTTATTTAGTGAGTTAGTTAAGGAATATGACAAAAACAATATAACTAAAGTTGAAAAAAGTGAAAATTTTAATTAATAATTAAAATATATTTAAAGATGAAGCATCAAAAAATAGATTAATTTTTATATAAGTAATCTATTTTTTATTTAAATTATATTTGTTTATCAAGTAGTGATTATTTTCTTACCATAGAGCTTTCATAAAATAATGGTAAAAATACATAATCTTCTTTTGTTAATTTATTTAGGATTAAAGGCAGTGCTTTTAAAGTATTATTACTATAATCATGCATTAAAACGACACTGACTTTTTTATTTTTAACACCATTAATGACATTGTTATATAAAATTTCTACAGTTGGATGTCCACCACCATCACCTGATGAAACATTCCAGTCAATATATCCATAGTCTATATTTCTTAAACGTTTTATGATAAGCTTTCTAAGAGTTGAGTTAGCTGTAGCACTTCCACCGGGGAATCTAACAATATTAGTTTTTACTCCAACTTTATTTTGTAAAAATTTTTCTTGTTTTAAAACATCGTTGATAAATGAATTGGTACTTGAATATAAGCCTTTTCTTATTCCGTGAGAATAAGTATGGTTTGCTACTGTATGGCCACTACTTGCTATTCTTTTATATATGGCATCATATTTTTCATCTGTTTTTCCTAAAAGAAAAAATGTTGCCAAAATATCATACTTATCTAATGTATTTAAAAAAGATGGAGTTAGAGAATAAGGACCATCATCAATAGTTATATAAACTATTTTTTTACTCCCTTTACCAGCTAGTACTTTATCCTCATATTTTTTAGCATTTTCAAAAAAATAATTTTTCTTTTCTATTGTTTTGGCTTCAATATTTTTTAAAAAATTTACATTTTCTTTAATTTCTTCTAATTTTTTAGCTTCTTCAGCATAAGATTTTTCATTTTTAATTAATAATTGTTCTAATTCTAATAAATCTTTGTTAATTTTTACATTAGAATATAGAAAGTATGTAAGAGTAGTTATAACTATTATAAGAGTAATTACGATTATTGAAAATGGATTATAAATTATTTTAATAAATCTTCTAAATTTTGATTTTGTCTTATCCATTTTTCATATTGTTTTATTTGTTCTTTTTTTTGATTCGTTAAATTTTCCTTTTCTATTTCTAAATCATTAATATTTTTGGCTATATTTTTTACTTCTTCTTTTTTATCTTTAATATCGTTTTTTAAAGTAACAAGCTCTTCTTTTAACCTTAAATTTTTATTGTACACAACAAATAATAAAGATAGACTACAAATTAACACAAATCCTAAAACAAATAAAACTACTTTCTTCATAATTACTCCATTTTCCTTTTAATATCATAACATTTTTATTAATAAGTGTAAACATTTTTCTTATATTTATACTAATTAAATAAAAAAATTTGTTGAAAATAAATAACTTTGATATTATATTTATATAAATATTGATAATTTTTTCTCATTTATTAAGAAAATATGGTGATAAAATGAAAGTTAAAATATGTGGAATAACCAATAAAGAAGATGCCCTAAAAGCTATTTTTTTAGGGGCTGATGCAATAGGATTCTTAATAGGACTAAATCCTAAAAATAGAGATTTTATCTCTTCTGAGGCAGCTAAAAATATTGTTTATAGTCTACCTCCTTTTTGCTCTTCAGTTTTTGTAGCGCTTATGAATGATCCCAATGAAATAATTGCTATTACAAACTATGTGAATAACACAACTGTTCAATTGCAAAGTGAGATAACAATTTCAGAAATTCGTAAAATTAGAGATGCTTTAAGTAAAACCAAAATATTAAAATGTGTTCACGTTATTGATAGAAGTAGTATTGATAAAGCTATGGAATATGAGCCTTATGTTGATGGAATACTACTTGATAGTTATAATCAAAAAACAAATCAAGTTGGTGGAACAGGACTTACTCATGATTGGAATATAAGTAAAGAAATAATTAATAAGTGTAGTAAACCAGTTATTATAGCCGGAGGATTAAATCCTGATAATGTTGAAGAAGTAAAATTAAAATTACAGCCATATGGAGTAGATGTTAATTCAGGATTAAAAGATCAATTTGGTAATAAAGATTATGATAAAATGGAAAGATTTATTAGAATTTGTAAAAGATAGAAATTAATTAAACTTTTTATAAAAGGTTTAATTTTTTGTATTAAATAATAACGTGATATAATTAAATTGGTGATGTTAATGAAAAAAGAAAGACCAATAATAGGAATTGTGGGAAGACCTAATGAAATAATTAGTGGATATTCGGTTTTATCAGTTGATGAAAAACTTAAAAGTGCAATAATAAAAGCTGGAGGGATTCCTATTATGATTATTCCGACCCAGACTGTTATATACGATAAAGAAATTCCAAAAGAAATGACTAGACTTAGTGAAGAAGAAAAAAAGAATTTAGATCGGCAATTAAATTTATGTAGTGGAATAGTACTTCCTGGGGGGAACAAATGGTATGAATATGATGTTTACATAGCAAATTATGTTATCGAAAATAATATTCCTACTTTAGGATTATGTATGGGAATGCAACTTCTAGCATATGTTGATTGTATGAGTATTAATAATGATCTTAATTTAATTGAAAAAAATAATACAATTATTAATCATTTTCAAAAAGGGGTATTTCCAGTTCACGAAATTAGTATAGTTGATAATACAGTCTTAAAGAAAATATTAAATTGTAATAATATGTTAGTAAACAGTAGGCATAATTATCATATAACTAAAGTAAATAAAGCAATCATCTCAGCTTATTCTAACGATAATTTAATTGAAGGTATTGAATTTCCTGATAAAAAGTATATAATAGCTGTTCAATGGCATCCAGAATCTATTATCGATAAAGATCCAAAGAATCAAGAACTATTTAATTGGTTGATAAATTTTGCTAGCAAAAAGTAATCATTGACTTAATAAATAAGGTTATGCTATAATTTATTTGCTAGTTTTTAGATGGTTAACATCTATTAAATAGTGCGCCTGGAGGAATACCCAAGTCTGGTTGAAGGGACCGGTCTTGAAAACCGGGAGGTCGGAAACGGCGCGGGGGTTCGAATCCCTCTTCCTCCGCCAATTTTTATATCGCGGGATGGAGCAGTTTGGTAGCTCGTTGGGCT
>CAZITT010000054.1:0-4818 GCA_964542235.1 uncultured Muribaculaceae bacterium
TTCTAAATCAGCATCAAATACTAGCATATCTTTCCATAATCCATCATGATATTTTCCATCTGGTCCAACTGGATTTAATATTGGTAAATCATATTTTTTACCAATATTAGAATCATCCTCACCAAATGCCGTAGCGATATGAACAATACCTGTTCCATCTTCCATAGTTACATATTCATCACAAGTAACATAAAAAGCTTTTTTATCAACACTTAATGATGGTATTAACTGTTCATATTCTTGATATTCTAAATCTTTACCTTTGTAAGATGCAATTTGTTTAAAATCATCTCCAAATATTTTATTAGCAAGCTTTTTAGCAACAATAAATTTATGATTCATCGATTCTACTAAAATATATTCCTCATTTGGATTAACACAAAGAGCAACATTAGCAATTAAAGTCCAAGGAGTAGTTGTCCAAACTAAAAAGTAAACATCTTCATTTTTCTTTTTAAAAGTTACTATTACTGAATCAACTGAAATATCTTCATATCCTTGGGCTACTTCATGAGAAGATAAACTAGTTCCACACCTAGGGCAATAAGTAGTAATTTTATGTCCTTCATATAACATATTGGCATCAAAAAACTTCTTTAAAATCCACCATTCAGTTTCAATGTAATCATTATCATATGTAACATAGGGATTTTCTACATCAATAAATTGTCCCATTTTTTCAGTAAGTCTAGTAAAAGCTTCTTCGTTTTCCCAAACTGATTCACGACATTTTTGATTAAACTTTTCAATTCCATATCTTTCGATATCTTTTTTTTCTTTTAGTCCTAATTCTTTTTCTACTTGATTTTCAACAGGAAGACCATGGGTATCCCATCCTACTTTTCTAAGAATACGATACCCTTTCATCGTTTTGTATTTACAAATTATATCCTTATTTTCTTTAGGTATAACATGATGAATTCCAGGCATTGCATTAGCAGTTGCCGGTCCATCATAAAAGACAAAGTTACCCATGGGATTACTTTTATTAATAGATAAATTTAAAATATCGATATCTTTCCAATATTTAGATATTTTCTCTTCATTAATACTTACTTTTTCCTTGCTTAATTCTTTAAACATATTAATTCCTCCAATAAAAAAAGGGTTACCAAAAGGGCGAATGTTCGCGGTACCACCTTAATTTATAACTTAAAACTATAACGCGTTACCGTCTTTACTTTTCATAAAAACCATTAGAAGTGATTTAAAATACATTTATTTATTAGTTTACACCAGCCACTAATTCTCTTAAAAATTTATATATTTTCTGCTTCATCATTTGGTTAAAAAATATTATCTTATACTAACATAAGATGGATTACAAATCAATATTATATTTCTAATATTTCTATTTCTTCCACCATTTCTAATTGTTCTTCCGCAAGTGCTTTTAACTTTTTCTTACAAATGCGCATATTTCTTTCCAGTGTTTCTCTTCTTAACTCCATTTTTTCTGCTCTAATTAAAGCATCGTTTACTATTCTATTAGCATTATATCTTGCTTCACTAACAATGATATCAGCCTCTTTTTCGGCAATTCTTTTGATATTCATACTTGATTGTTCAGCTTGATTTAGCGCATTATTTAATCTATCTTCTACTTCTTTATATCTATATAATTCATTTTTTAGATTAGAGATTTCTTGTTCTTGATGTTTAATACGACTAAGATTAGCTTCAATCTCAGAAATTACATTAGTTAAAAATTCATTTACTTCTTCTTTGCTATATCCTTCTACCTCAGTCGCAAACTTCTCCATTTAAATCACCTAATTACCAATCAAATTCTTCATTATTATCTTTCTTTGATTCTTTTTTTGCTTCTTTTAATTCATCAGACATTTTACCTTCAACTGTCATATTATTAGGAGTACATAAAAATATGCCGTTACCTAACTTTTGTAAATCTCCTCCTATTGCATAACGAGTTCCACTTAAAAAATCTATTATTCTTTTCGCTTGATCAGGAGTTACTCTTTTTAAATTGACCACTACTGACATTCTAGCTTTTAAATAATCGGCTATTTGTTGTGATTCTGAATAAGCACGCGGCTCGATTAGAATCATTTTCGAATTACCACTTTCATCTTTAAAAGCGTCTTTCGTTACTGAATAATATCCATCTGTATTCTTTTTAGGATCAACTTCATTAAAATCTTCTTTAATAAACTTCTTTAGTTTTTCAAAAGCCATGTATATTCCTCCTCGGATATTCTTTTACATTTATTATTTTATCATATATTTTATTTTTTTTAAATACTAATCATACCAAACATTATTTAATTTTACATTTTCACTATATGGTGTAGGGTTTGGCAAATCAACATTAATAATCGCTGGTATTTTAAAAGCATTGCCAAACGCAATTAAACTGCCGGGGTTTAATGATTTTAATCTTTTTATTATTTCTATATTAACTATGGGAAGCATCTTTTCAATATAATCATAATCATGAGGATGTTGAGTTCGCATTACTAGAAAATTAGTGCATTGCGACATAACGGTAGTTGATAATTCACTCGGTCTTTGGGATACTAATATTAGTATTGTACCATATTTTCTACCTTCTTTAGCAATTCTATTAAAAATATTATATCCTAAAATTACTTCATCATTATCGTTTTGTACATACCTGTGAGCTTCTTCAATAACGATGTGAAATGGTAAAGACCCTCTTTCTTTCATCCTTACTGAAACGCTAAATAGTATTTTTGAAATAATTTTAGTTAAGGCTTTTGCTAACCTGTCATCAACATAACTTATGTTAAAATTAATAATTTGAGCTTTTGTATTATCGTTATTGGTAAGAAGCTTCCTAACATAAGCTTCTTTAGTAATATAACTATCATATTTAAAATATTCTCTTTTACTTGAATCTAGAATAGATCTTAATCTTACTCTTAATACATTAGCCTCATCATATACTTTATTACTGCTTAGCAAACCTTCTGAGATAAGAGCAAAATCAAAAGCATCAGCAAGCTGTTTAAGATCAAAGTAAACATCATCTCTAAATTTTTTATAATCGACATCAACAACAAAATCATTTAAAAATTTAACAACAGCTTCGACATCCTGAACCTTACCATGTTCATCAACATATAAGCATTTTCTAATATTTCTAATATATCCAGGTTGAACTATTTCAGTATCTAAATTTAATTCATCAGTATTTAAAGACTGAAGCAAGGCAATAACTTGATCTCTTATTCGATTAGGATTTTCTCCTGATAGCAATATATCTAAAATGGCATTAGCAAGAATTGAATTCTTATATTTAATAACTTCGGGGTCGTTGTTTGCAAATATTTTAACAAATGATAATGCCTTTTCAATAATAGGAAGTTGAGAATTAGAAGTAGCTCCAAGCAAAATTGCTAAATCATCAACATCAAGTAAACAAAGAGGAATATTTAATATTTCACTTTCTGAATAATTAGTTTCTGTTGTATATTTCTTATATTTAAAATTTGAATTAATAGTATCATAATCATCAAAAGCATGATTATATTCACCATAAGCATCAAAAATAAAGATACTGGATTTACTTGGAAATTTTTCCTCGATAAATAAATTTTGAATAAGTCTTGCCACTGTATATGATTTGCCACTACCCGTATTGCCTAATATTGCAAAATGATTGCTAAATAAGCTATTTATGTCAGTATATATTTTATAATTATTATATAAAGGAGATTTTCCCATATAAAATTTGTTAACAACTTCATTATTGCCATATACATAGCCTAACTCATCTAGTTTTATCATTCTTACATTAGCTTTAAAAGATGGTTTTTTCAAGGTTGAAGTTAATAATTTATTGTCATGTATTTCACCAAGTAATGAAATACTCATAACATCTTTATCTATGCCAATTATCTCACCAATAAAAGTACTTTTACTATCTTCAAAAATAACGTGAAGATTCATTAAATTACTTTGATTTTCAATATTAATTGATAATTTAATTTTAATAATTAATTCTTCGATAGAAATTATTTCACCTAGCATGCAATCACCCTATTCTAATAATGATTATAACACTAAATAAACTAAAAAAAAAGTACAAAATATTGTACTATTTTATATCATGATTAAATACCCTTTGTCTTACTTCAGCTACTATGCCATCCAATTTTTCATGAATTAGTTTTGAATCATTGAAAGCATCTCTATTTTCTCTAAACATATTATTAACTGCTTCTGCATAAATATCGATACATCCATTATTAGACATACTAAGTATAAAATCTAACAAATTATTAGCAGAAATAGGTTTTATTCCAGATATACTCATATTACCATAACCTTTTGCAACATTACTTTCAATAGGATCAGAAATCGTAAATGTTTCTCCAGTAAATAATTCTTTTATAAAACATATTTCTTTATAGCCTGATTTTAATTTTCCTTTATATTCAAAATATAATCGATTTAACTCAGAAAAATCTACTTTACTTTTACCAAAGTAAAAATCTTTCAATGTTAAAATTCTATTTGGGGATAAAACTTTAACATAATTTTCTGGTTTTTTTACTTTTAAATTACGTACATATAAGTGAGCATCGTAACTTGAAATAACTAATGCATCAACAGGAGCATAAAAATATGATGAATTTTTATGTTTATTATTTTTTTCATCTTTAGATATGCTTGATTCTCCTTCTATTCTTTCAGGTTCTCCAATTACCATTAAAACCACTCCTTTTTTGCTTTTATTATACCACAAACTATTCAATTGCAATATTTTTATTATTTTCCTTCTTTTCTTGTTCTTTCTCTTTGCAAATCACTGAATGGTATTACAGTGCCAGC
>CAZITT010000055.1:0-4745 GCA_964542235.1 uncultured Muribaculaceae bacterium
TCTTATTGAAGGAGGTGCAAGTATGTACGCAATTATTGAAACTGGTGGAAAACAGTATTGGGTAGAAGAAAAATCTATTATTTATATAGAAAAATTACCCGAAGAAGAGAATAAAAAAGTTATTTTTGACAAAGTATTAATGATTGATGGGGTCGTTGGTTCACCTTATGTTAATGGTGCTAAGGTTGAAGGTAAAATCATAAAGCATGGAAAAAATAAAAAAATAAAAATATTTAAATATACTCAAAAATCACAATCTTCAAGAAAAACCCAAGGTCATCGTCAACCATATACTAAAGTTGAAATTACAAAGATTGTTGGCTAATATGATAAAAGTAAGTATTAAAAATAATATAATAACAATTACAGGACATGCTGATTTTGATATATATGGAAAAGATATTATTTGTTCAGCGGTATCGTCAATTGTTATTACCAGTGTAAATGCTATTTTAAGTATTGATGATAAGGCAATAAGTTTTAAAAAAGATGATAAATTAGTAATAAAAATACTTAAAAAAGATGAAATAACAAGAAAATTAATTGATAATATGCTTAACTTGTTAAAAGAGTTAGAACATAATTATCCTAAAAATATAAAAATTAAGGAGGAATAATATTATGTTAAAATTAGATATACAACTATTCGCTCATAAAAAAGGTGGCGGATCTTCTACTAATGGTAGAAATTCTGCCGGTAGACGTTTAGGTTCTAAAGTAAGTGATGGAGAATTTGCCAAAGCAGGAAGTATTATCTATCGCCAAAGGGGAACTAAAATTTATCCAGGAATAAATGTAGGAATAGGAAATGATCATACATTATATGCTAAAATTGATGGAACAATTAAATACGAAAGACTTGGCAAAGATAAAAAACAAGCAAGTGTTTATAGCATATAATAAGAGAGGATTTATTTTAATCTTCTCTTTATTTTTTCAATAATATCGTATTTTTCTTTTTCCCCTAACTCTTGCCATAACATTTCAAAATAAACACCAAATCCAGGAAGAGATAATTCATTTTTAGTAGGTATTACCTCATTTAATGAACTAACTAATTGTTCAATTGAATCATTTTTACTATTTTCAATAATATATTTTCTTATTTCAAAATCCATATAAAATCACCATTTTTAGTATGTTTCAATAAATAAATAATATACTTTATTGATAATTAAAAAAAATAGTGTATAATTTAATCATAAAGGAGATGATATTATGACATGGCTATATATTATAATTGGTATAGTTTTTGTAATAGTTATATGGGGATTTCTTACCTATAACAGTTTAATTGTATTAAGGAATAGAAAGGATGATCAATGGGCACAAATTGATGTTCAGTTAAAAAGAAGATCAGATTTAATTCCTAATTTAGTTGAAACAGTAAAAGGATATGCTAAACATGAAAAAGATACTTTAAATGAAGTGATAAAGGCTAGAAATGCTTTTAATAAAGCAACAACCCCAGAGGATGAAATGAAAGCAAGTGGTGAAATCACAAGTGCCTTAAATAAGCTATTTGCTTTATCAGAAGCTTATCCTGATTTAAAAGCTAATGCTAATTTTGTTGAACTACAAAAAGATTTAAAAGATACAGAAGATAAAATTAGTTATGCAAGAGAATTTTATAATGATACTGTTTTAACATATAATAATAAAGTTCAAATGATACCAAGTAATATTATTGCAAATATTGCAAAATTTGAAAAAGCTAATTTCTTTGAAGTCAATGAAAGCGAAAAAGAAACACCTAAAGTAAAATTTTAGACTTACATTGTAAGTCTTTTTTGGGAGGAATTATGAAAAAAATAAAATATTTAATATTTTTCTTTTTATTAATATTACCATTTAATATTTGGGCAGTTGAAAACGTTAATTACGATATTCCAAGCTATCAGATAAAAGCTTGGATTGAAGAAGATGGATCAATTAAAGTTGAAGAATATATTACTCAAAAAGGCAGTTTTAATGGGATGAAAAGAGATATTATTTATAAATCAAGTAATTCATTAGAAAGTGCTAGTAGTATTAAAGATATTAAGGTATATGATTTAAACATAAGCAATAATACAAAAGGTGATAAATTTGATTTAGTTGATTATGCTATAAAAGGAGAAGAAAAAAAATATACATTAAAAGATAGTGGTAATATTATAAATGTTGTTATGTATAATGCAAATAATTATGGTTCTAAAGGCTATGTATTATGTTATACATTAACAGATGTTGTTATTTTATATAATGATGTTGCAGAAGTTTATTGGCAATTTATTGGCAATGATTTTAATGATGACATAGATAAATTTGATTTAAAAATTTACTTGCCAAGTTCAGATAATACTTTAAAAGTTTGGGTTCATGGTCCATTATATGGTGATGTTTATCCTATTCATGAAAATAATATTTCGTATTTGCATGCTAAGATAAATAATTTATATGCAAACAATATGATAGAAGCTAGAATGACTTTTAATACTAATTTAGTAAATAAGGCTACAAAAAAAGAACTATATAATAATCTTAATAATATAATTGCAGAAGAAACGGAATATGCAAATACGGCTAATCAACAAAGAAAAGAAGCGATTAGAGAAGGTATTTTTGTTAAAATAGCAACTGTTTTTTGGTATTTAACATTATTATTTGTTGTTATTTATTATTATATAAAATTTGATAGAGAATATAAACCTAATTTTAAAAACAAATATCATAGAGATTTCCCTGCCGAATATGGACCAGAGATTTTAGAATATTTGATGAAAAAAAGAATAACATCTAATAGTTATTCAGCTAGTATTCTTGAAATAATTAGAAAAAAAGCTCTTAAAATAGAAAAAGATTCTACAGATAAGAAAAATTATATTTTTGTTGCTGATAAGGAAAATTATAAAGATTTGACTAGTGATGAACAAAAGATTTATGATACTTTAATTAAAACAATAGGAAATGATGATCAGGTTTCATTAAAAGCTATTAAGAACTTTGGAAAAAGTGAAAAAAATGCCAAAATATTGTTAAAAGAATACAATGAATGGCAAAGTAGTGCTTTACAAAAAGGAAAAGCCAAAAATTTTTATGAAATTAAGGCAAGACCATTAAAAGTTATTGGTATTATCATTGCTATCTTAGGGTTTTTAATATCTAATATCAATCATAATTATGGGAATACAGGAATATTAACTTACCCTATCATTCCCCTTGTTATCTTTACTATTATTTATTTATTAATATCTACTAAAAGAACCAAGGAAGGAAATGAAGAATATCACAAATGGAAATCTTTTAAAAATTTCTTACTTGATTTTGGTAGAATGGATGAAAAAAAATTACCTGAAATATATTTATGGGATAAGTATTTAGTTTATGCAACTGTTCTTGATTGTGCTAGACAGTTAGAAAAAACAATGAAAATTAAAATTGAACAAATGGATATTGATGAAAAAAGGTTAAATACATTTACTAATTATTATATTTTAAATTCAATGCTATCAAACAATATATCATCAACTATTTCATCATCAATTAATCAAGCTCATCAAGTAGCAAATAGTACTATTGCGGCTTCGCATGCTTCAAGCGGTTCTGGCTTTGGTGGAGGTTTTTCATCTGGCGGAGGCGGCGGAGGCGGAGGCGGAGGCGGGGGTGGCTTCTAAAATAATCTCTTGCTAATTATTATATATTGTGATAAGATTATAAGCGTCAAAAAAGCAATCCGCTATTTTATATGATTGCTGGTTATGTAAGGAGGAATAAGCGTGAATGTAATTGATAAAATTACAAAAAATCAAATTAAACCTGATTTACCAGATTTTAGAGTAGGAGATACGATAAATGTCGGTTATAAAATTATTGAAGGTAAAAAAGAAAGAATTCAATGGTTTGAAGGAATTGTAATTGCCAGAAAAGGTTCAGGGGTTAGTGAAACATTTACTGTTAGAAAAGAATCCTATGGAGTAGGGGTAGAAAGAATATTCCCTATCAATTCACCAATGATTTCAAAAATAGTGATTGTTAAACAAGGTAAAGTAAGAAGAGCTAAATTAAATTTTCTAAGAAACTTTGTTGGTCAATATCGCATTGAAGAAAGAGGAAAAAAATAAGACCAAAATAGTCTTATTTTTTATTAAAATTATGAAAAAAGAAATGATAAAAGAAATAATTAGTTATGTAATTATTTTGATATTAGTTTTATTAATTAAAGGATTTATTGTTACAGAAGCTAGAGTTAATGGAGATAGTATGCATCCAACTTTAAATGATAAAGAAATAATGATTTTAAATAGATTAAGATATGTTTTTAATGACATAAATAGATTTGATATAATTGTCTTTCGCGAGAACAATGAAAAATTAATAAAAAGAGTTATAGGACTTCCAAATGAAGAAATTGAATATGCTAATGGCAAATTATATGTTGATGGCAATTATTTAGAAGAAGAATATTTAGTTGAAGTAACGGGAGATTTTAAATTCAAAACAAATGATGATTGTTATTTAGTACTAGGAGATAATAGAGATGTATCATATGATGGAAGATATTTTGGCTGTATTACAAAAAAAAATATATTAGGGAAAGCCAATTTAGTCATTTATCCGTTTAATAAAATACGATATCAAAAGTAAATGATATCGTTATTTTATTGCACGAAATATTCTTATATGATAAGATATTTCTAGATATATGAGGTGAATATATGATTGATATAAATTTAATAAGAGAAAATAAAGAATTAGTTAAAGAA
>CAZITT010000056.1:0-4729 GCA_964542235.1 uncultured Muribaculaceae bacterium
CAATATAAGAAATTTAATAAACGTTAAAGCTGAAAATGGAAGATGGAAAATATATGGTGATAATGATGCTTCTATTATTTTTGGCAACCAAGTTTATCCTTCAGCTTATTTAACAAATTTTAATTATTTTCCATTAAAAATAAAAGAAACAAATGAAATTGTTATTCTTTATTGTGAACCTTTTTATAAAGAAAATTTAGAGGTATACAAAATAAATAGTGAAGATTTTGATCTTACTATTGGTAACTTAAGTACGTGTGATATATATTTGGATAATCCTTTATTACAAGGTAAAAGCATCACTTTACAATATAAAAATTCCAAGTGGTTGTTACGCAATGTGGAAATACCATTATATTTTTTTATAAATAAAAAAGTTATAGAAAGCAATGAGTTAAAATATGGAGATATTTTATTTTTAGCAGGCTCTGAAATCATGTTAATGAAAGATTTTATTACTGTTAATTTTCCAAAAGAAAAAGTAAAAATTAATCCATCATTATTAAAAATAATGAATATTCCAGATTTACAATATACGGTATCTGGTATAGAAGAAGATCTTGAAATGGAATTATATAAAGAAGAGGATTATTATTTAGGATCTCCAAGATTAAAATTGGGAATTTCTGAGATAAATATTAATATTGATCCACCACCTGCTAAAGAACCAGAAAATGATAAACCTTTGCTTTATACCATCGGGCCAATGTTAACTATGGGCTTAGTGTCACTTGTTAGTGGATATAATGCATTACAAAATTTAATATCTAAAGAATCAACTCTTATTCAATCATTACCATCGTTATTGGTAGCTTTTTCAATGTTAGCATCGTTAATTTTGTGGCCTACTTTATCTAGAAAGTATGAAAAAAAACAGCTACAAGAAAGAGAAAAAAATAGAACATTTAAGTATTTAAAATATTTAGAAAATTATAAAAAATATATTGAAGAAAAATTAGATGAACAAAGTAAAGCTTTATATGAGAATTACATATCCTGTTTAGAAAGTGAAGATATAATAAACAATAGAAAAATTGATTTATGGAAAGTAAAAATAAACAGTCCAGATTTTTTAAAATTGCGCATTGGGATTGGAAATATACCAATTTTTGGCAATATTAATTTGCCAGAAGAACATTTTACTTTAGATGCAGATCAAATGAAAAATGCTTTAGTTGAAGTAAAACAACAATTTAAAAAATTAAAAAATGTTCCTGTTATCACTTCTTTTGTAGAAAAAAATATCGTAGGTATTATAGGAAATAAAAAAATATCAAAACAATTTATTGATGGATTAATTTTAAAATCTGCTACCCAGTATAGTTACGATGAATTAAAAATTATTTTACTTACCAATGAAAAAAATAATGATAAATGGGATTATCTAAAATATGCTCCACATTGTTGGAGTAATGATAGAACAATTAGATTTTATGGCAAAACAGAGGACGAATATAAAGAAATATCTTCTTATTTAGAACAAATAATAAATAATCGTATTTCATCTGAAACAGAAGATATAAATGTTGAAAGTCCAAAAGATTATCACAATTATCGCTCATATTATTTAATAATAACTGATGATTATAAGAGTATAAAAGATTTAGAAATTATTAAAAAAGTGTTAAGCCAAAATGTTAATATTGGTTTTAGTTTAGTTATGCTAAGCGAAAAAATAGCATCTTTACCGAAAGAATGTATTAATTTTATTTATGTAGATGAAAAAAAATCAGGGATATTTGAAAATGAATTGTTAGATGCTAATCAACAAATATTTCAAGCAGAATTGTATAATAATACAAACTTGGCAGACTTATTTATTAAATTATTTAATATTCCAATCGAATTTGATGAAATTGATTTTTCTTTGCCTAAAGTAATTAATTTTTTAGAAATGTATAAGGTAGGCAAAGTAGAACAGTTAAATATTCAAAATCGTTGGAAAGAAAGTGACCCAACTTCATCATTGCAAGCTCCTATTGGAATAAACAATAGCGGGGATTTATTTAAAATTGATTTACATGAAAAATTTCATGGACCTCATGGTTTAATTGCTGGAATGACTGGTAGTGGTAAAAGTGAATTGATTATTACTTATATATTATCAATGGCTATTAATTACAGTCCAGAAGAAGTTGCTTTTATATTAATTGATTATAAAGGAGGAGGTTTAGCAGGAGTATTTAATCAACCTGAAAATAACATTGTTTTACCTCATCTAGCCGGAACAATTACTAACCTTGATACAGTAGAAATGAATAGAGCATTAATTTCTATTCAGAGTGAATTAAGAAAAAGACAAGCTTACTTTAATGAAGTAAGAAATAAATTAAACGAAAGTACCCTTGATATATATAAATATCAAAGATTCTATAGGGAAAACAAAGTTAAAATTCCAATTCCTCATTTATTTATTATATGTGATGAATTTGCTGAATTAAAACAACAACAGCCAGAGTATATGGACCAATTAATATCAACCGCCCGTATTGGCCGTAGCTTAGGATTACATCTAATTTTATCAACTCAAAAGCCATCAGGTGTAGTAGATGATCAAATATGGAGTAACTCAAGATTAAAAATTTGCTTAAAGGTTCAAGAAAGATCAGACAGTATTGATGTCATTAAACGCCCTGATGCCGCAACCTTAAAGAATATAGGTAGATTTTATATGCAAGTTGGCTATAATGATTTATTTGCACTAGGACAATCGGCCTATAGTGGAGGTAAATATATACCTTCTGATAAACCTAAAAAAAATATTGATAATTCTCTTGTTTTCGTTAATAAGATTGGTAATAATATAAAAAATATTGATAATGAAAAAAACAATATTAATATAGAAACTGAAGAAGAGGTAACAAGTATCTTAAAATATATTATCATGATAGCCAATATGGAAAAAGTTAAAGCTGATAAATTATGGCTTGATAGGCTTCCTAATGAAATACTTGTTGATAGCTTAAAAGAAAAATATGCATATCAAAGTAATAAAAATATAATTAATCCAATTGTTGGTGAGTATGATGAACCATTTAATCAAAGACAGCATTTGTTAACGCTACCACTTTCTAAGGAAGGGAATGCCATTATATATGGATATGCCGGAAGCGGTAAAGAAAATTTATTAAAAACAATTATTTATTCAAGTATTGTTGATCATGGTCCAGAAGAAGTTGCTTTTTACATTTTAGATTTTGGAGCAGAATCATTAAGAGTTTTTGAACAAGTTCCTCAAGTTGGCAATGTTGTTACAGTAATTGAAAATGAAAAAACAATGAACTTATTTAAAATGTTAAGAGAAACTCTTGAAAATAGAAAGCAATTATTTCAAAGATTTAATGGAGATTTTAATTTATATAATCAAAAAAATTCTGATCCATTGCCATTAATTGTTGTAATTATCAATAATTATGAAGCATTTAATGAATCATATGAAAGTTTAGAAGATGAATTAGTAATATTAACTCGTGAAGGATTCAAATATGGAATTGTGTTTATTTTAACAACTAATGGAGTTAGTTCAATAAGATATAGAATTAAACAAAACTTTAGAAAAGAATTGTCATTACAGCTTACTGATCAATCTGATTATGTAACGATTTTTGGTAATACTGAGGGAGTATATCCTTCAAAAGTATTTGGAAGAGGTTTAGTAAAATTTGAAAAAGTTTATGAGTTTCAAAGTGCAATGATATCTAAAGAAGATAACTTTCAAGAAAAAGTTGATAATCTTACTAAACAACTAATTAATAAATACCAAACAAAAGTAAAAACTATTCCCATTTTGCCCGAAAAAATAACCTATGAAGTTATAAAGCAAGAAATAAAAGGGTTAAATTTTATACCTATTGGAATATCAAAAAGTTCTCTTGATGTTGTTAAATATAATTTTGCTGATAATTATATTACTTTAATCGCTGCTCAAGATATAGAAAATACAAAAGATTTTGTTCAAGCTTTGAGTAAGACTTTATTAACAATAACTAATAATTTGGTTATAATAGGAGCCGATGATATATTTGATGATAAATTTAAAAAACAAAAAAATTATTATGATGATAATTTAGATGTTATTGCTGATAAAATTAATGATTATGCCGAGCAAAGTATAAAATTAAAACAAGTAGCAGAAAATGATATAAACGAATTAATTTGTATAATAGTAGGAATTAAAAATTTCTTTGAAAAAGCTAAAATTGATGATATTAATAATTTCTTTAGTAAAATTAATAAATCAAAAAACATAAAATTTATATTAGTAGATTCAATAGATATTTTTAAAACATATGAATATGAAGACTGGTATAAATCTTATATAAATGATAATGAAGGTATATATGTTGGAGAAGGTATAACCGATCAATATACAATTAAAATTACCAAAAATACAAGAATTTTGCAGGATGATATTTCAAGTGATTATGGCTATTATGTAAAAAGAGGCTCAGGTATTTTAGTGAAATTGATAAATTTTGACGAGGAGGGTGAGTAAATGAATAAGGTATTAGTAGCAGTTTATGTTCCTCTTATTGATTTATCATATGAAGTATTTATACCTATTAATAAGAAAGTTAATAACATAATTTACTTGCTTTCTAAAGGAATAAGTGAATTAAATAACGGATTATATCCAGTAACAGCCGGCAAGGAATTATATAACAAGCAAAGTGGTATAAAATATAAAAATGATATCTATGTAAAAGAAACAGATATAAGAAATGGGACA
>CAZITT010000057.1:0-4724 GCA_964542235.1 uncultured Muribaculaceae bacterium
TCATAATTTTAAGGGTTATAAATCAGGAGATAAAATTAAAGTAGAGGGTAGCTGTGATGTTAATATTTGGTATTCATATGATAATGATACAAAAACAATAGTGGCAAAAGACACTATTAATTACAATGAATTATTAAATGTTACTAGAAAAAATAATGCAGATTTAAGTGATGATGAGCAAATTATTGTTAGAAGTTTAAGACAACCAAGTTGTGTAGATGTTAAAATTGCAGATAATAATATTGAATATGAAATATCAAAAGAGTTAGGAATAGAAATAGTAGGAGATGCCAAGGTAAGAATAGTAATTGATGAAAATGAAGATGAATGGGATGAAATTCATGATGAAGAAGAAGTAGTACAAGAAGTAGAAAAACAAATTAACAACGATGTTAAAGAAGATTTTATTGAAGAAAATATATTATAAAATAAAGCCACTTATGAGGCTTTATTTTTTGGACTTTTATTTATGCCAATCATACTACCTAACATGGATGTAGATATGATGATTAAATAATATATCAATCTAGAAATATCAAAAGATTTATCAAGTCCTAAAAAGGAAAATGAAAATATTAGTAGCACAAAAATTAAACCCAGTTTTATACCTTTTAAATAACCTTTTTCTATAGAATTAATTCCTAGACAAATACCTCCAACAAATATTGAGATAATTGAAATAATCATTTTTAAAGCTTTTAAAGCTGTTCCTGATATAACATCAAAATAATTTAGTAATGTAACCAAGAAAGTCAATATAAAAAATGAAATTAAAATATATCCCAAAGAAATTAAGTATTTTTTCATCCTATCACCTTATTAAAAATTATGTAAATACATAAAAATTATGTATTATTTCATACTAATAAATGGTGATCTTATGGAATATTTAATAGTTTTGTTTAGAGTGTTGGTTTTTTATATATCAATTGTTTTTGGCTGTTATTATTTAAAGGATAAAAAATTAAATAAATTAAGTACTTTAAATCTAGTTACTATTTTTTTAATAATGCAGCTGATAGTAAACAATCTTATTAATACTACCTCATCAATGTTTTTAACAATTACTGCAATTATTTTAATTATCATGTTACAAATAGCAGCTTCATTTATTTTACCTAAACTAGATAATATAAGTGATATTAATAATAAAATTAATTTAAAAGAGGTATTTTTTAAAAAATATAAAAGTTTAGTTAAAGAAAAAGAAAGTAATTATCCTTTTGTTGTTGTTCTTAATGGTAAGATTAATGAAGATGTTTTAACAAGTATTAACAAAACCAAAAAGTGGCTTTTTGATCAATTGCAAAAGGAATATATTGAAATAGAAGAAATATTTTATGCTTTTTATACTAATAACAATTTATATATTATCACTAGAGAAAATCCTGTGTAAAGTTAATGTAAAAATATTGTTAATAAACTCTATATTTGTTATAATTTAAAGATAAAGGAGATATTAATGTGGGTAGTAATAAAAAAGCTTCAATTTTAGTAATAGTTTTGTTGATATTAGGAATAGCTTCTATTGCTACATATTTTGTGTTAAATAAAAAAATAGTAGATCATCCAGATGATGATTTATTTGATATAACAGAATTTATAAATAGAAATAGGATTCCTACTATTAAAAATCAATTAGAAAATGAAAAAATATCATATGTTAATAAAACTAAAAATATTAATATTAGTATTCAAAATGGAGCTGTAGATTTTAATAGATTAGATAATGAAGGTGAGATAAAATCATACGATATTAATGCTAAATATCTTCTAGCTAATGAACATTTAGATAATGGATATATAGAACTGTTAGTTTTAACCAATGATGATAGAGCATATATAGGTATATTAAAAATAGATAATGAAGATAAATTACAATTTAATGGTTTTACACAAGTAAAAACAGATGCTAAAATAATAAATATCACAAAAGCAAGTAATATTGATGATTTATATCCTGATGTTTATTCTGGATTTTATATTATAAAAGAAAATAGCCAATTTTATAATATTAAATATACATTAACAGACAATAAGCTTAGTGCTAGTACAGATAAAAATTACAACGAAATATATTTTTTCAGTGATTATATTTTGTTAAAAGAATACGATGATAATGTCAATTTATATGTTGGTATATTACCTACAAATCAAATTTTTCTTTATAAATATATGTTTGATACTAAAGACTTTTTATTAATACAAATAAATGATGAGAATAGTAAAAGAGTAAAAGCTTCTAAAATGTTTACATCTTATCAAAAAGATGATGAAACATTATATATTATTGATGAAAATTATAACATTTTACATTTAACAGCGGCTAATAAAATTGTAAATAATATAGTCATAGCCTCTAAATATCAAAATAAAAAAGTAATATTTTCTACTTCAGTGAAACTCGAAGATTATACTCAAATTATCATTACATACGATGATCAGATTGCTGAGGACTTTGACTGTATTAAAGAAAATAACATTTATGATAAAAGAATAATTGGGTTTAATTAATCAATTATTTTTTAATGCTTTTTTTAAGTCAATATAATGTAAGAGAGTAATAAGAATAATGTTAAAACAAGTAGCAATTACTAATGGATACATCCCAATTTTTAGAATTGATAAGATACTAATCAATATTAATTTAATGATTATTCCGTATAAGTTAGCAAGCATTACACTTTTTGATTTATTTATAGCTTGTAAAGCAGTTGCTAATGGTGCTTGAATATAATATATTAGAAAGAATGGAGCCATTGTTTTTAAGTAGTTAACTCCTTCAGTTGTATGGTAGATTATATTAAGAAAAAACTCAGGAAATATCATTAAAGTTATGGTAGCTAATAATCCTATAACAAACGAAATAAAAGTAGCTTGGTTTATTTTTTTATTTACATATTTTATATTTTTATTAGCGTAGCTTTTTGATATAACTGGTAAAAGGGCACTACCAATAGCCAGAGATAAAAAAGAAGGCATTAATAAAAGAGGCATGACATATCCTGATAAGATACCATATTCTGTTAAGATAAAATTGTTGCTATATCCAAACTTTAATAGAAAGAAAGTTATGGCAATTGGTTCAAGAAAATAGCCAATTGAACCTATTAACCTGCCTAAAGTAGTAGGGATTGAAACAGAGAAGATATTTTTTAAATTGGTTTTATCCATTTTGAAATTACTTTTATTAATTTCAAATTTTTTAGGTAGGTAAATAAACAAAATAACAATGGAAGTAATCTCAGATATAATATTGACAGCAACCATAGCAGTAACAGCCCAAACTAAGCTTTTTTCTAGAAGAACTGGAAGTAATATAATAAATAAAATAAGTCTTACAACTTGTTCAAATACGTTTGATAACGTATGAGGAAACATTTTTTCTTTACCAAAGAAATATCCTCTAGCAATACTAGAAATACTAATAAATGGTAGTGTTGTTCCAATAGCAATAATAGGATAGTATAATCTTTCATCATGAAGTAAATTATTAGCTAAAAATGGAGCAATTAAAATAATAAGGCCAATTAATATGATGTTAATAATTAAACTAACCGGAATAAGAGATAAGACAACATTTTTGCTTCTTGACTTTCCTTCAGCTATAACTTTACTAATAGCAATTGGAAAACTAAGAGTACATAAAGTAATAAATAAATTAAAGGTAGGAAGGATTAGCATATAAAGGCCAATTCCTTCAATACCAATCAATCTTGTCGCAACAATTTTAATAACCATTCCTAGTATTTTAGTGATAAATCCTCCTATTACTAAAATAATAGTTGATTTTATAAACTTTTCTTTCATATTTACCTCATATTAAATATATTTAATACTTTATTATTTATTGCATTTAATATATAATATAATCATGATTTAGGATGTGATAATAATGGAATTTAGCTCTGAAGAGGAATTGTATGACAGATTATTGCCAGCCTTAACATGCAAAATTAATGAAATTAAAAAGAGTTATAATAAAGAATATTCACCTAATTATTTATGGAAATTATTAAAAGAGGAAACTTGGTTAAAAAGTCACAATTTAACATTATCAGAAATGGTATCTGATATTTTAAATTTAAATATAGCAGTTATTGAAAGTTACTATAGCAAGGAAGATATTATCTAGGAAGTGATTTAAATGCAAAATACGGAAATTCATACATATGAAGAATTAAATGATATATTAAAAAAATATTTATCAAAAAAATATGTTATTAAAATAAAAGAAGCTTATCTTTTTGCGGAAAAAAAGCATATTGGTCAATTAAGAAAAACAGGAGAACCATATATTATTCATCCGTTAAATGTTGCTTATATTTTAACAAGTATTTATGCTGATTATGAAACAATAATTGCTGGTTTGTTGCATGATACTTTGGAAGATACTGATACAACTATTGATGAAATAAAAAGTCTTTTTGGAGAAACAGTAATGAAGTTAGTTGATGGAGTAACTAAAATTAATAGTATTAGTGTTTCTACTGAAAATGATTATTTAATTGAGTATTATAAAAAAATAATTGTAGGAATGAGTGAAGATGTAAGAGTTATTATTATTAAACTAGCTGATAGATTACATAATATGCGCACCCTTTATGCATTACCAATTGACAATCAAAAGAAAAATGCTAAAGAAACTTTAGAAATATTGACTCCAATCGCTCATCGCTTGGGAATATATAAAATAAAAAGTGAACTAGAAGATTTATCTTTAA
>CAZITT010000058.1:0-4689 GCA_964542235.1 uncultured Muribaculaceae bacterium
TATAATGTGTAATAAATTTATAAAATTTGATTTATTTATTAAAGAAGCGAAGAGGCTAGGAGCTTTATATGTAGCAACTGGTCATTATGCTATTTTACAAAATGGTAAATTATATAAAGCAAAAGATGAAAATAAAGATCAAACTTATTTTTTAGCTCAACTTTCTAACGAACAATTAGAGAATATATTATTTCCAATAGGGGAGTATACAAAGCAAGAAATAAGAAAAATGGCAGAATATAGTAATTTAATAGTAGCCAAAAAAAAAGATTCAACAGGAATATGTTTCATTGGTGAAAGAAATTTTAAAAAATTTTTAGAAAATTATTTACCCCATCAAAATGGTGACATTATCAATATAGATAATAATCAAAAAGTAGGGGAGCATAATGGCTTAATGTATTATACAATTGGTCAAAGAAGAGGCTTAAATATTGGAGGAAATAAAAAAAGATTATTTGTAGTAGGGAAAGACTTAGAAAAAAATAATTTATATGTTTCTTTTAATGAAGAATATTTGTCATCAGAAAGTTGTATTATTGACAATTTAAATTTTTTAACAAAAGAAAAAATAATGGAATGTAATGCAAAATTTAGATATCGAAGTAAAGATATTAAAGTTAAATTAAATTATATTAATGATAAAGAAATTGAAGTAAAATATGATAAGGCAAAGTCAGTGACGCCTGGCCAACTATGTGTTTTGTATTTAAATAATGAATGTATTGGCAGTGGCATTATTAAAGAAGTAAGAAAAGGTGATAAAAAACTTTGGTATTTGTTATGAAAGGATAATCACTTAATTTACATTATTTTACAATTGACAATATGTAAAAATAAATATACAATTATATTATAATTGATGGAGGTTTTACATATGAAAGGCATAGAAAATATAATAAATGAATGTGGAATATCAAAAGTTAGAGTAGCTAAATATCTTGGAGTTTCAAGACAAATGTTATATAACTATTTCAATATGGAAGTTAAAAATATTTCTAAAGAAAAAGTTAGTAAAATATTTAAATTATTTGATATTGAAAATGAAAAAGACATAGTAAAAATAGTAGTAGACGAAGAATATATTAAAAGAGTAGAGGAAAGATTAAATTCAGAATTATTAGATGTCTCTAATAAAGAAAATATATCTAATTTATCAGGTTTAAATAAAAAAGAGCAAGAAATATTAATAGATATTTTTAATATTTTAAAAGAAAATTTATCTGAAGATAAAACTAATATATCTTATGATACATTAAGATATTTATATCATTATTTACAAGCAATGGAATCAATGAAAGAATTAAAATATTTATTAGCATATATTTCAAAATCAATTGGAGTTACTAATCCTCTTGAATTTATATATAATGAAGATGATCAATATAATTTTGAAGGAATTATATATTCAGCTATGACATTATATATTAATGGCGGAGCTTCAAAAAATAAAATATGTGAGTCTCATAAACGATTTGAGCATGAAATAGAGCAAAGGAAAGAAGAGAAATTGAGTAGAACTCAAGAATTAATCTCATATAAAAATAAAGCATTAAGTGAATTAGGATACATAACAATTAATGATTCTAATGCTAAAGAAGTATTTGAAAAAATAGCTGAAATTATGTCAGCTGAAAAAAGTTAATTTAACAAATAAAAATAGCAAAATTTCGTTATATTTGCTATTTTTTATGTTTTATTAACGTATTCATATAATTTATATTATGTAAACTTCTCTATAAATCTTCATTTGATATTAAAAATATGGCATTATCCTTACCACTACTAAATATTACTTCGTACATAGCTAGTTTATTTGAACTAAAAGCAAGAGAATATGTTATTTTATCATTTGATTTAATTACTTTTGAATTTAAATCTCCACTAAACATTTCTGTTTGCTTAATACCATACATTTTAAAATTTTCATGATTATTTATAGTAATAGAATACATATTATTATTTTTAATTGAAAAGGTGAATTCAATTTGTTTTGTATTATTATTATAATTAGCATCAATTAATTGAACTTCTAAGTTGTTTGCCTCAGCAATTTCATTTAATTGATATTTTTTATTTGGAAGGATAAAAAATATAATTGATAAAATTATTAATAAAATTGATATAAAAATAATCAATATTTTTTTCCCTATCTTCTTTTTCATATCTACTCACCTACTCTATAATATATATTATTATTCTAATTTATTTAAAAAACTATTTCCAATTTCTGGTTGTTGTACTTCAAAGTTATCAGCAATGGTTGCTCCAATATCAGCAAATGTCTCTAATATTGGTAATTTTTTAGGATCTTTAAAGGTTCTACAATATATAATTACTGGAATATTTTCTCTAGTATGATCAGTTCCTTTATAAGAAGGATCATTACCGTGATCAGCAGTAAGAATTAATAGATCATCATTATTTAATTTGTTTAATATTAATGGTATTTCTACATCAAATTCTTCAATGGCATCAGCATAACCTTGTACATTTCTTCTATGACCATATAAAGTATCAAAATCATTTAAATTAGCAAAACATAATCCAGTAAAATTTTTATCTAAAATATCCATTAATTTATCAATGCCTTCTTTGTTATTACCAGATATAATTTTTTTAGTAATTCCCTCGCCTGCAAAAATATCACTTATTTTTCCTATTGAAATAACGTTATGTTCGTTATCTTTTAAATAATTTAAAACAGTTTTCTTTTCTGGTTTTAAAACATAATCACGTCTATTAGCTGTTCTTTTAAAATTACCAGGTTTTCCAACAAATGGTCTGGCAATAATTCGACCAACTTTCCATTCATCTTTTTTAGTTATTTCACGGACCATTTCACATATTTTATATAATTCAGTTAATGGAACAATATCTTCATGAGCAGCTATTTGAAGAACAGAATCAGCTGAGGTATAAACAATTATTGAGCCATATTGCATGCTTCTTTCTCCTAATTCATCAATAATTTCAGTTCCACTTGCCGCTTTATTTCCTATTACTCTTCTACCTACTTTTTTTTCTATTTCTTCAATTAATGCCCTTGGGAATCCAGTATTAGTAAATGAAACGAATGGAGCATTGAATTTTATTCCCATCATTTCATAATGACCGGTTAGTGTATCTTTTCCTTTATTAATTGGTCTTGCTATAGTGTAATAAGCAATAGTATCTTTATTATCACTCATATCAATTGTATTTAAAAAACCTAATTTTTTTAAATTGGGAATAAACAAATCGGTTTTTTCATTAATATGTTTTAAAGTATTTGAGCCAACATCGCCAAATTCATTAGCATCAATGGCTTCCCCTACTCCTAAAGAATCTAATACTATTAGAAATATTCTTTTAAATTTCATACTATTCCTCCTTTTTGTTTCTAGGATGATATTTTTCATAATCTTTTTTTATTTTTTCATTAGAAATGTGAGTATAAATAATAGTAGTAGAAATATCACTATGCCCTAATAATATTTGAATACTTCTTAAATCCGCTCCACCTTCTAACAAATGAGTGGCAAATGAATGTCTTAAGGTATGAGGTGTTATTTTTTTAGTAATTTCCTCTTCTTTTAATATTTTATTCAAATTTTTTGTAAATCCTTGTCTTGTAATTTTTTCCCCATGATTATTTAAAAATAAATAATTATTAATATTTTTTATAACAAATTGAGGCCGATATTCTAAATAATCCTTTAAATATTTTAAAGAATAATCACCAATTGGAATAATTCTTTCTTTATACCCTTTACCCATACATCTAAGTATATTATTAGTAAAATCAATATCATTTACTTTAAGGTTAACTAATTCGCTAATTCTAAGCCCAGTTCCATATAATAATTCTAACATAGCTTTATTTCGATAATCAAATTTATTTTTTAATTTGATGTCTAGTAATTTATCAACTTCTTTAACAGTTAAAACATTAGGAAGATTTTTGCTAGTTTTAGGATTAGATATATTTTCGCATGGATTTTTATCTATTTTATTATGAGTTTCTAAATACTTAAAAAAATTTCTAACCGATGTAATATTTCTAGCTACAGTTTTAGAATTTTTAAAAGAAATATATTTAATATAATCTGTAATATTTTTTTCATTTATTTCTTTTATATTATTAATATCTTTATTAATTAAAAAATCACGAAACTGAATTAAATCATTTTGATAACTATCACAAGTATTAATACTAAGTTTTTTTTCATATTTTATAAAATAAAAATAATCATCTAAATAATTATCCATAGTATACTCCTTAGATTTAGTATATCATATTTAGATATATTTAAAAAGATGATATAATTACTTTGTTGAGGTGATAAAATGAATGTACCTTTAGCAGTTAAAATGGCACCTAATAGTATTAATCAAGTTATTGGGCAAGAACATTTAGTTGGTAGTAATAAAATTCTTAGTAATTTAATAAAAAATAAAAAAGTTTTTTCAATGATTTTATATGGTAAACCAGGTATTGGAAAAACTTCAATTGCGCAAGCATTAGTTAACGATTTAGGTTTTAATTATCGTTTTTTAAATGCGACTATCAATAATAAAAAAGATTTTGATATAGTAGTAGAAGAAGCTAAAATGTATAACGGCATGATTTTAATTATGGATGAAATACATAGATTAAATAAAGATAAACAAGATCTTTTACTTCCTTGTATTGAAAGTGGTTTGATA
>CAZITT010000059.1:0-4658 GCA_964542235.1 uncultured Muribaculaceae bacterium
GGGGCATCTCCAAAAGATTGAAAAATACCTTCAACGACCGAAACATCAGGATTTTTTCCGCGTGCAATGATGCGATTTCCGGCAGCATCATATACATAATGGTCAGCAGAATCCAATTGATAAACCGGCGGGGTGGGGACTAATAATTTGTTGATTTCCGCACCAAACATCAGGGAATTATATTTATCGAAATCCATCGTATAAGAGAGCCCCAATTTAAGATTGGTCGGGAGGAAGTCACGACGCAATGTACCGGACGAATAGGAGATTTTATTTCCGATATTAGAAATATTTAAACCGGCTCTTAAAGTGCTGTTTTCTAATCCTTTTGTTCTGAAATCCTGTTCATAGAAGAGGGATAAATCGGCTGCGCCGGCTAAGCCCGCTTCGGTATCCTGCCCTCCCACATTTTGACCTGCAGTCAAATTGGAGTAGATAAAGCGCGGGGTTAAAGAGATGGAGAGTTCGTCTATCAACTTGCGGGAGTAGCCCAAATCAATAGCAAATTCGTTTGGTTTCTGGTTACCCATCGATTCGCCGTTGATGTCGGTAAAAGCGATGTCCCCCAAAGAGAAATATCTCAAAGAGAAAGAGATAGCATCATTATCTGTTATTTTATAGTAGGAGGAAAGGTATAACAAGTTAATATCGTTTACCAATTTACGGAGCCATGGGCTATAGGAAATAGAGATGCCAAATATATTATCGTTAAAGACATATTTTGCCGGATTATGGTGTTGTGAATTGGCATCGGCAGATGTTGCCACGCCCATATCTCCCATTGCGCCGGCACGTGGGTCCGGAGCCACCAACAAGAAAGGAACTGCAGTCGTAATCGTGTATAAATAACCGCGTCCAAGGTAATCATAATTTTTTCCATCAATAGTTTGAGCTAAAAGAGAGTTGCATAAGAGGATGACCACAGCTGACAAACAAAATAATTTCTTCATTCTAATTATTATTTAGATTTATAAAACGATAGAGTAACGTAATTTTTATATTCTTATTTTATAAGATGACAATTTTTTCAATTTTTTCGGCAGATTGTTGATTGGGGGTTCTCACCTTTAAACGATAAATATAGGTCCCCTTCGCTAACTTATCACCAAAATCATCGCGGGCATCCCAAGGAATCGGGCTGCTGCGATAACCGTCTGATAACTCGGAAGTTTCGATAGTTTTTACCAATTTCCCAGAAATGGCATAAATCGAAATCATCACATCAAGCATCACGCCGGGTTGGTTATGTTCAAAGTAGAAAGCGGTTTGCGTCGTAAACGGATTTGGGTAGTTCAAGACGTGGTCAATGGCTAATGCTTCATCGGAAGCAACAGTAAATTCTATCGTTTGTTCCGAAACATTATTGAGAATATCCCAAGCACGGACTTTAATTTTATGAGTTCCGACTTTCAATTTTTCGTATGGATAACGCACTTGGCCGCAATTAAAACTATCGCGCGCGGCTTCGTAATGATTGTTCAAAATAATTTGGGTATTATCATCCATGATGGCGACTAAATCGTGTCCTATGCCGTTTCCGGTCGTATTGATGCCATATTCGTCCTTCAATTTCACGATTAAAGTAGGTGACTGATTGACAGTGCCGCCGCTGACAAAGTTTTCATCATTCATAAATAATTCAATATCAGGACCTTTTACATCATCAAAGGATTCATTACTCATACTGCCAATCACGGCATCCCCAAAAGCACCGGCAGCTTCAGCAGTACGACTATATGCATAATAACTAATTTTCCCTTTCCCATAGGAATAATTAATATCTTTCGGAATAATAAACGAAAAACGGAATTGTCCGTTTTTTACAGTCACATTTCCTTTAAAAAGAATATTTTTTTGAACTTCAAATTCAAAATAACTACTGCCCACATCATTTTGCAACGTATTGTTAATCACTTTTTTATCAAATATTGAAGGAAACAGACCTCCGGAGAAATCGGATAAAATATTTCCAAAATCGTCGGCGATATGTCCAACAATAGTAACACGCGAAAGGGCTTGAAGGGTATCTATTCCGTCGGCGACGGCTTTTCCGTTAACGGAATCGGTAACGACATGGTATCTCGGCAAAGCCAAACGCATGGAAGGGTCACCCATTACATATATCATGTTAAGGGTATTGGCGGCACCGCCGGCAGAATTTTTGGCTACGCGGTTTATTTCGCCGATGGTTTTCGGGGTTCCATTATCCTCCATAAAAATATTGGAGTAGAAAGCGGTAGCATATTGTTGATTAGATCCGGTAAAAGCAACGCGGGAAGTAGTAACCAAACCGGCAGCTCCACCATTGGCGTTCAGGAAGACTAATTCTGCGGGCGAAATCAGCGAGCGGTCATACCAACCGAACTCACACGTCAAAGTTATCATCCAAGGCTGATTATAGCGATTACTCCATTTTTTGATGTCGGTCAATTCAACAATACGTTCGGTAGCCCAGCCGTTTTTACCGCCATGCCCCACGTATGCAAATAACAAACAGCCGGCATTCATGCGATTATTGATGGCTGCGGCTGCTTCAGGATAACGTTGTGAAGCAGAATAAGTTACTTGCTGATAGGCATCTAAATAAATTTTATCCAAATTGATATTCAGATTATTTTGACCTGCCAATGTTGCCGCCAAATCAGCTGCCCGAATGTGGGTAGTGCCGCCCTCATCATCTGCCACGAATGTTGCGACATTCTTCCAATCCCCGAAATTGGAGGTTAAGGGGTGGTCTTCACCCAGCATCTCGGTTGCGCTATAATTAATTGACTTATTAACCGCTATTTGCGATTGAGCGAGGGTCGTCACAGGGAAGCGCCCCACCGAAATATCCAAAAAACCGACGCAATTCTCTCCTTCGTTATCATCTAATAGTGCAAAATAATCATCATTGGAACGAAGACTACTTTCATTGACGGCAGAACTACTTTGATAATTGGGAACATATAATCTACAAGTATTCTCGCGTCCCCGATAATCGTAGGAAGGGCGACCAAACAACAAGAGATATCTTGGATATACGCCACCTGATTTATCATAAATCATCTTCATATAATCGCGAATGGCAGTAACATCTTGCGCACCACTTGAAAATTCGTTATAAACCTGCGCCGGGGTCACAATTTTGACCGAAAGACCATCTTTTTCAGCACGAAAAGCGGCGAGCCGTTCCGCTTGAGATTTAAACTCAGGATTGGTAACAATAATCATATCTACCTGACTTGTAGCATGTAAATTTTGATTCTCCACGCGCCCCACCCTATTCACGGAATAGAAAGCCGCACCATTAAAAGCAACGAAGCGGCGCATAGAATCACTCACGGCATTAAAAGCAAAAGTAGTTCCCAAAAAATCACCCTGCATTTGAACCGGTGAAGTCGGATTTGTCACGTCCCAAACACGCACATTATTAGAAGCATCCGCAATAACATAGCGTGCAACATCGCTATTTAGCAATAATTCCACATTGCAAAATGGAAATTGAGACGCATACATTTGCAACTGTCCCTGCATTTGCCATTCCATATAATTCAAGTAGCCAACAGAAGAAGTAGTTGGTTTACTGTAAGTTAATGTAATATTCATGGTGGTACTGTTAGGAATGAACGTAAAGTCGCGCATCACAGATTCTACCATGTTTGCACCGGATAATGCTTGTACGGAGGCTACCCCCAAAGTCGCATTATTCAGTGCCACCGTAAAGTTTGATACCCTTGCCGATTGCGCCGCCACCGACAAATTCAGCACTGCTTGTTGCCCTGTGGAAGGCGGCAAAGCAAATGAATAACTCCGCACGGTTGTTGCATCATAAGCATCTCCCACCCAACATCTTCCTGCCTCTCCAATATTCAGAATATCCACTTCGTGATAACCATAATGAGTAAACGTATTTACAGTTTGAGCGGGTGCCAATGCTGAATTATCCAAAACGGTAATTCTTTTCTTATTACCCACGCCGGCATCTAAATTTATGAAATAATACGTATAATCACTGTAAATATTATACTGATGATTAAAACGATGCGAATTTTGGCTATAGGTCCAAGAATGAGGACCTTGCGCATAAAAAACGAAATAATCGCCGGCATTAAAAACATGATCGTTCCCATCAACAATCAAAATGGGCAACTCACACAAATCATCATAACGGGGGGCATCATTACTCTCGGGAAGCATACCGCCGCCATTTCCGAAAATTGAAATAAGCGAGGAGCTTAGCTGGGAACCGGACGCTCCCATTGCCACTAAATCCTCATAAGTAACTTTGAACATGCCCGTTTGCGCCACCCCTACTTTGTACCAACTGCCACTTGCCAACACCGATTGGGCAGCATAAGTCCTATCGGCTTTTGTTCCCTTCGTTGACAAACGCGGGGATATTGAAATCGTCACATCCATCAACTTTTCATAGCCGCCGGCGCGAGTTTTGCGAATGGGGACAAACGTGAGAACAGCGTAATTCTGTTTCTTCTCAACTACCGTTTTCACACTAACGCTCAATTGATGAGCTTGAAAATCGGAAGGAATGAGGGCTTCCTCGTACGAACTCATTTTTTCGTAACGCTCTCCCGAAACGGTAACATCATAATCCTCAAAATAGGTTGAAACAGGCATTCTTTCAAAATACATGGGCAATTGCGGGAAATCGGGCGAGC
>CAZITT010000060.1:0-4656 GCA_964542235.1 uncultured Muribaculaceae bacterium
TAACTCATAATTATGAACAAGTAGAAGATTATGCAACAAGAAAAATAAGAATGCACGATGGAAGAATAATAGAAGACAAAATTTTAAAAAAAGTTAACTTTGGTAAAAAAGCTAAAGTTATTGATTCTAAAGAGATGTCTTTTTGGAATCAATTAAGATTAGGAATTAGAAATGCTTTTAATGTAATTCCTAAATTTGTTTTATTGTTACTCGTTTATTTATTTGTTACATTTGCATTAGCATCAGAATATTCAACCCTTCGTGAAAAAGAATATATTAATTCCAAGATGGGGTATAACAATTATTTTACAAATACAATAGATACGAGAATTGTCATTAATAAAAAAGATAAAGCCCTAATTAGCGATTTAGATTACGAAAAGATTAATTCTTTAGATAATATTGATTATATTATTAAAGATGATTTATTATTAGATATTGGCATAAATGTTTATGCTGGTGATCTATATTTATATGGAAATGCGGTTAATCTTAAGTTTTTAAAGGATAAGGTAGATATTGGAAGACTACCAGAAAACGATAATGAAATAGTTATCGCTGGTTCTAAAAATAATTATTACTTAAGTAGCAGTAAAGAAGAGTTGTTGGACAAAGAATATACGATAGAAAGTGGCTTTTCTTCTGAAAAATATAAAGTAAAAATTGTTGGGATTAAATATACAAAAGATGCTCAAGATTATTCTCAAAATACTACTTTTTATATCAATGAAAAAACATTAAACAGTTTGGGTAAAAATATTAATGAATTTTATAGTGAAATTTCTTCTAATTTAAATGGCAATACTTTAAAAAGTGAAAGTTATACCAATACTTATAAAGTTATTGCTAATAATAAAGTACCCAAAGGATCTATATATATATCAAGCGATTTAAACTATTATTGTCCAAAAAATAATTGTAAAAATGCTAAGATTAAAATAAATGTTAGCAATTTATATTACAAAGATAGTCTTAATTTAAAAATAAAATATACTTATACCAAAGATAATTTTAAAAAGTTAACAGGGATTAAAGATTATGATACATATAATGGCGCTTTCTTTGTTAATGGTAGTGACTATAATAATTTATTTAATAAAGGAAATTATCAAAGCAGCATTTTTGTAAAAAATGTAGATGAAGCACAAGATACAATTAAAGAACTTAACAATTTAGGCTTTAATACCTTGTATATAAAAGATACTTTAATTGAAATGTATGGAGATGCAGGAGTATTTTTACAAATATTTAGAATAGTTTTATTTGCTATTCTAACAGTAGGTTTATTCTTTGTATCATATTTCATAATTATTCTTATTCTAAAATCAAGAAATATTTATTTCTCAACCATTAGAATATTAGGTTCTTCAAAGTCATCTTGCAAAAGAATTCTCGATGTCGAACTATTCTTAATTACTAATATTGCCTATTTATTGTTTATTGCTTTTGTTCTTCTTGGTAAAAAACAAATTATAAATATTGCTTATGTTCAAAATTTAATTGAATATTTAAGTATAGAATATTATGTAATTATTTATTTTATTCTTCTTATTATAAGTTTCTTAATATCTAATAAGTTCGCTAGACGTTTATTTAAAGAATCAGCGATGAATACTTACAGGGAGGAGATATAATATGATAAAAATAGAGAAAGTTGACAAATATTTTAATAAACATAAAAAAAATCAAATTCATGTTATTAACGATACAACTCTTAACTTTAATAAAAATGGTTTAGTGGCACTTCTTGGTCCATCAGGATCAGGTAAAACAACCCTCCTTAACGTAATAGGCGGATTAGATAAAGTTAATAGAGGAGATATTTATATTAATGGTGAAAAAATCACTAAAAGATTTTCTTCTAAAGTAGATGAGATAAGAAATTTAAATGTTGGATATATTTTTCAAGATTATTATCTAATTGATAATATGAGTGTTTATGATAATGTTGCTATAGTATTAAAAATGATTGGTATCAAAAATAAAGAAGAAATAAAAGCAAGAGTTGATTACGTTTTAGAAAAATTAGGAATTTATCGCTATCGTAGACGTTTAGCTGGTATGCTTTCTGGAGGAGAAAGACAAAGAGTAGGAATAGCAAGAGCGATTGTTAAAAATCCACCAATTATTATTGCTGATGAACCAACTGGAAACCTTGATAGCAAAAATACAATTGAAATAATGAATATTATTAAAGCTATTTCAAGGGATAAATTAGTAGTTTTAGTAACTCATGAAAAAGAATTAGCATATTTCTATTCTTCTAGAATTATTGAACTTAGTGATGGCAAAATAATATCTGATAAAGAAAATAAAATTGAAGATGATTTAGATTATCGAATGGATAATAAAATTTATTTAAAAGAGTTAGAAAAACACGACAATATAAAAAATAAAAATTATAATATCAATTACTATCATGACAATAATGATATATTAGATGTTGATATCGTTATTAGAAATGGCAATATTTATCTAAAAAACAATACTAAAGATAAAATTGAAGTTATTAATAATGATTCAAGTATTGAATTTATTGATGATTATTATAAAAAAATATCAAAAGAAGATTATGAAAAATATGAATTTCATTTAGAAAAATTTATCAATTCAAAATTTAAATATCGATATTCATCAATATTAAATCCAATTACTACTATTACTAATGGTTTTAAAAAAGTATTTAGTTATCCTATTTTAAAAAAATTATTGTTACTTGGATTCTTAATATCCGGTATGTTTATTCTTTATTCGATTAGTAATATATTTGGAACACTTAGTGTTGGTGATGAAAAATTTGTTACTCAAAACAAGGATTACTTAATAATTACTAAAAATAATATTAAAGTTAACGATTATTTAAGTTATGAAAAATTAGACAAAATAAAATATTTATTACCAGGCGATTCATTAGTAACATTTACTATTAAATATAATGATTATTATCAAACAAACCAAGTAACAGATAATTTATCAGGATCTTTATCATCAATTAATATGATAACAGCAAAAGATTTAATATATGGTAGTATGCCTACAAATAATTATGAAATTGTAGTTGATAAACTATCTATTAGCAAAATGTATGATTATAATATCGCTAAACAAGCAGGCTTAATTGAAATTGATGACATGTTAAATAGAATAGTTAATATTAGTAATATGAAAGATTTTAAAATAGTAGGAATTGTTGATAAAAAAAGTCCATCTATTTATGTAAACGAGAGTTTGTTTATTAATATTATCGCTAATAATTTAAATTATGGAAATCCAATTTTTGATACTTATAACATGGGAGTAGCAAAAGAAGATAAAATGATGGAAAATAATAATACTAATCTATTTGATTACATGATAAAAAAAGATGAAGTAAAGTTAAAAAAAGGGAGATACCCTAAATGGGATTATGAGGTAATTGTTAATATTAATAACAAAGATTTAATGCCTTTAAATAAAAAAATAAGTACAAAAGTAAATGGTGTTAAATTAAAAGTAGTGGGCTATTATCAAAATAATGATGTTAATTATTTGTTAGTCAATAATAATACTATTAAATATGAACTAATTACAACAAAAGATAACATTATTGTTTATCCTGAAAATAAAGAAGATGCAATTAATTTATTTAGAGAAAAAGGATTAAATATAGAAGATATATATAATAAAAACAAAAAAGATTATCTAAAGAATATGAAAGAAAGCATGACTATTACATTAGTGATAGCCGGAATAATTTTAGCAATATCTTTTGTTGAAATATTCTTAATCATTAGAGCTTCTTTCTTATCAAGAATAAAAGAAGTTGGTATATTAAGAGCAATTGGCGTTAAAAAAAGAGATATTTATAAAATGTTTCTTGGCGAAATAATTGCTATTACAACAATTGGTAGTTTACCTGGATATTTATTTATGGCTTATATAATAAATACATTAGATAAAATAAAATACTTAGAAGACTTTTATTTATTAGATTTTAAAGTATTATCTATAAGCATTATATTAATATATACATTTAATATTATTGTAGGCTTAATTCCAGTAGGCAATGTTATTAAAAATACTCCTCATCAAATTTTAAGTAGAACAGATGTTGATTAATTAAGAAAATAAAACCATTTTTTGGTTTTATTTTTTTTAAGTCTATCTTCCGATAATTGACATAAATAATGATAGGATATATAATTTAGATAATAAAACGAGTATAGAAAACAGGTAAAAAGGATGTGTTATTATATGAAGAGCAAAGTGACAAGTGAGTGTAAAGCCGGGGGGGGGTACTTATCTAACTAGTACAAGAAGATTAGGATTTACGCTAATAGAACTATTAGCAGTAGTAGTAATATTAGGAGTACTAGCAATGATAGCAATACCAACAATAACCAATGTCATGAACAAAGCCAAAGAAAAAACATTTGAATCGCAAGCAAGGATGCTAATAGGAGCAGCAAGAAATGCAAGTATAGAAAATCCAAGTAAGATATGCTACTCCTTAAGTGAATTAAGTAACTACGTAAATAAAGATCTAAATGGATATAGTGGATCAGTACTATTAGATAAAGAAAACAAAGTAAACAAGATATGGTTGTCAAAGAATCCATACATAATAAATGGAAGCATAGAAGAAGAGATAGAAGTAATAGAATTAGCGCAATATCA
>CAZITT010000061.1:0-4636 GCA_964542235.1 uncultured Muribaculaceae bacterium
CTATTTTATCAAAAATTCTCTTTTTATTAAAGTGTCCTAAACAGGGTTCACTTCAGAATAAATCTCCTTTTTTTATGTATTTTGAGTTGATTTTTATATTTCTAAATTTTATATTAGGTGAACAATTAATAAGTTTATTAAGTTTTGTTTTCACTATATCATTTGCATATTAGAGTTTGGATAAGGATTGTATGTATTGGTATGATAAATATCTTTTTGCTTTTCTAAATTTTCAATTCTTTTTTCTAAATTTAGTAGTCTATTTTCAATTTCTTCTAATTTCATATTATATGGCTGATTAAAATCATTAGGTAACATAGGATTATTATAATTAGGCATTGGAGGCATAAAACCATAAGGGGGTTGTATATTCATAAACATCTCTCCTCTTTCTTTTTTATTCTATGCATTTGTTTATTTTGTGATTAGGCTATTGTATAATAATACTAGGTGTTTTTATGAGAATAAGAAATGTAAAAAACAAGTATGAAATATTGAAAAAATCGATGTACGTGATAAAAGATCCTTTAAAGTATAAAGATAATTGGTGGAAGTTATTTAATAATAATAATCCAATTCATTTAGAAATTGGTTGTGGCAAATGTGGTTTTCTTGTTGAAAGTGCTAAGAGAAATCCTAATATCAATTTTATTGGAATTGAAAAAAATGCCAGTGTTATAACTTATGGATTAAAAAAATTAAAAGAAGACTTATCTAATTTATATATATTAAATATTGATGCTTTAAAAATAGATAATATATTTGATAAGGAAATTTCAAAAATATATTTAAATTTCTCTGATCCTTGGCCTAAAAAAAGACATGAAAAAAGAAGGCTTACTAGCGAAATATATTTAAAAAAATATGATAAAGTATTAAAAAACAATGGTTTTATTGTTCAAAAAACTGATAATACTAATTTGTTTCAATATTCATTAATAAATTATTCTAAATTTGGTTATAAAATTGTTGATATATCCTTGGATTTAGCATTTCAAGATGAAAAAACAAATATTAAAACTGAATATGAAGAGAAATTTGTAAATAAAGGTAATAAAATTTATATGGTTATCGTATGTAAATAAGATAAAATTAGACTTTTTATTTAATAATATATTTGTTATAATATATCTATAGGTGATATTTTGGTATGAAAGCTAAAACAAAATTAGGATTTATCTTCTTAATGTTAGTATTATTAACAGGGTGTAGCAATTATAGAATAGAAAAACTTTCATATGACAAGATTACAGATTTGATTTTATATGATAAATCACCTAAGCCTAATACATCGTTAAGAGGATTTAAATTTTATTTACCTAGAGATATGAAAATTGGTACAACAACAGATAATAATGCAATTATATATTCTAGTGGAAATAAACTTTATTTATATGTTGATATAGTAAGTTATTATAATAAAGTAAATAACAATTATGATTTAAAACTTGAAGGAGATAGAATTTATACAAATAAAATAGAACATCAAGAAAAAGAAGGCTATATTATAATTACTAAACAAGATGACGATTATTTTTTAGAAGTTATGTATAATTATGCAAAAATAGAAACTATTGTTGATAAAGATGATTTAAAAGCAATATATTCTAAAGCTTTAATAATTTTATCAAGCATTTCTTATAATGAAAAAGTAATAAATAGTTTAATAGGAGATAGTTCTTTAAATTATAATGAGGAAACTTATAATTTAATTTCTCCAAATAGAAATAAAAGTGACTTTTTAGATGTTGTAGATGAATATGAAGATGTTGATAATGAACTTCCTGATGAAGATGTAATAGAAGCAGAAGAGTAGGTCGAGGTGATAAAATGGGAATTTTTAATAAATTAAAGGACATGTTCTTTGAAGAAGTAGATGATGAAGTTGTTATTAATGATAATCGGATTGCTCAAAAAATAGATTTTCCATCCAAAGGAAATAAAGAGGAAAAGGAACAGTTTGATGAAATAGTAGAAGAACCGGAAGAAGAAAAATCTGTTATTTTTGATGATGAAGATTTTGTTGAAGATTTCATTCCTTTAGAAGAAACAAAAGAACATGTTTTGTATGGTGGTGCTAATAAAAAGGAAGAAATTAAAGAAAAAAAGAAATTTGAACCTTCGCCAGTTATTTCACCAGTTTATGGAATATTATCAAAAAATTATCGAAAAGAAGATTTTAAATCTAAGAGAGATTTGGATCATTTGTTTGTAAGCGAAAGAAAGAAAAAAATTACATTTGATTCAGTTAGACAAAAAGCATATGGCGATCTAACGGAAGAACTAGAAGCTAGCATGATTCGTCCACCTGCAAAAGAGGAAAAAGAACTTTTATACGATATGACAAGTGAGATAAAAGAGCCAGTAGTTGAAACAGTTACTGTTGGTGATGCAGAAGAGTACTTTAAAGATTTGGGGTTGGAATATAATGTTGATTATATTGATACTTCCAAAGAAAAAAATACGAGAAGTGAAAGAAATAAAAGTTTAACTAGTGAAGTAGAAAAAATAGCACTATCAAAATCTGAACCAGAATCAGAAGAAAAAAACTTATATGATTTAATTGATATGATGTATGATAATAAGGAGGAATAAAAATGGGAGCATACAATGAGGCTTTGTTAACTTTATTATTAATTTTATCGTCAGTATTAATAGTAATTTTAATAATAATTTGCATAAAATTAGTATATACAACTAATAAAATTAACATAATATTAAATGACATTGAAAAAAAGTCTAAGAGTGTAAATGGTTTATTTCATATGATAGATCGTATTACAGATACTGCATCGATTATTAGTGATGGTATTGTTAATGGTATAGTTAGTATTGTAGAGAAAGTATTTACACTAAAAAAAGATAAGTCTGAAGATGAAGAAAAAGAAAAGGAGGAATAAAAAATGAAAAAAGGAAAAGGTGGCTTTGGTAAGCTTTTATTAGGAGTAGGAACTGGCATTGGTTTAGGAATGTTATTTGCCCCTGAAAAAGGTGAAAAAACAAGAGAAAAATTAAAAGTTAAATTAGATGAATTAATGAACAAAGTAAAAGAAATAGATGTAGAAGAAGTAAAATTAGAAGTAGATAAAAAAATAACAGAAATAAAAGAAGAATTAAAAGATCTTGATAAAGAAAAAGCCTTAAAGATTGCTAAAGAAAAATCTCAAGACATTTTAACAAAATTAGATGAGCTTAGCAAAGTAGCAAAAGATAAAGCTGCTCCTGTTGTAGAAAAAGCTGTCAAAGATATAAAAGCTAAGGCTGTTATAGTTACTAAACAAATTCTTACTAAGTTAGAAGAAGAACAAAAACAACCTCAACGCCAAACTCAAAACCAAACAAGAACAAAATAAAATATGCGATTAATTCGCATATTTTTTTTAATATTATTTTAGAAATTTTAATTAATCCCATATATTTCTGAATCAGGGTCTTTAAAAATACCTAACTTAGGAGGAATGTAAGTAAGAAGAATATAGATAACAAAATAGCCAATAAGAGTAATAAAAGTAATTAAAACATCGATAGTAAAAATTGGTTTTATAGATAAGGCTACATAAGAAGATAATGCTCCTAGGAATGTTCCAACATATATTGCTAATGATTTTATAATCATATCTGATCTTTTAAAGATAGCTTTTGTACTATAATAAATAATAAATATTACGGCCATGCTAACTATAATTTGTAAAGTTTTAGCAATTAACAAGTTATCATTTTTGTATAATGCTGGTATTTCAATAATACTCCAAAAAATAATAGGCAAAATCACCACTTTTAAATTTTCCCAAATACTATTATTATTAATGCTAAGAAGATCAGTTAATTTGTTTGGTTTAAAAATATAATCAACGTAATGAAACAGTAATGCTGTTGAAGATATAAATAAAAAACCTAATAGTTCAAAAAAGATTAACACTAACAACACCACCTTATTCTAAAAATATTATACAATATTGTTTTAGAATACACAAATAAATATTGAATAAAAGTTAATAATTATATATACTAATATTAAGAATAAAGAGAGTGATAAGATGGAAGATCAAGATAAAAAGAAAAGCTTTATTGAAACATATGGAGATAATTTCACTGAAAAAGAATACATTACTAATCCAGCAATAGGAAGAGAAAAGGAAATAAGAGATTTAATCTTAGTTCTTTTAACGCAAGATAAATCAGCGATATTAACAGGAAAACCTGGTATTGGTAAAACAGCGATAGTTGAAGGACTGGCATATCAAATACAACAAGATAATGTTCCAGAAGCCTTAAAAGGATATACAATAATTAAAGTTGAAACACAAGCTTTACTGGGGATGGATAGAAATACTGGAGATAGTAGAGTTTTAACGTTAGTTAATGAATTACAAACAAGGGAAAAGCATATTTTATTTATTGATGATATTCATACGTTAATTGGAGCACGTGATCAAGGAGCTCTGGACTTCGCTAATATGTTTAAAACAGGATTAGGTAGGGGATCAATAAAATTAGTAGGTGCAACAACAACGGAAGAATATGAAAGATATATTTTACGAGATAAAGCTTTCCTAAGAAGATTTGAAAAAGTACCAGTTGAAGAACCAAATAGAGGACAAACCATTGAAATATTAATGGGAACAATTCCTAAAAT
>CAZITT010000062.1:0-4610 GCA_964542235.1 uncultured Muribaculaceae bacterium
CAATTCCCACCCGCACCGCAGCCGTTCGGGAAAATACGTCATCGTCCACAACGGCGTTCAAGTATTCGAGAGGCAGCAGCGCCGCCTGCTTGGTGGTGAGACCAAGATTTCCGGGCCAGCCGCCGCGGATGATGAGGTCAATGAGCTTCTTCAGATCGACCTCGCCGGTCATGGTCGGCGTTAGCTCTCCGCGGCAAAGCAATTCAAGCGATACCTTACCGGCCGAAGCGCCGGATTCGTACAGCGACATGGGTCGCATCCGCAGCTTCGCAATGCGACCGGCTCCACTGTGTAAAACACCTTTATGGTTGGGCGTTGCCGAGCCGGTCAGGATGAATTGCCCTCTGGCGGCTCTCTCATCCACCAGATAGCGCACGGCGTCCCAAAGCGGCGGAACCTCCTGCCACTCGTCGATTAATCGTGGGGTCTCACCCTCCAAAACAAGAGAGGGCTGAAGCTCCGCCAGCTTTCTGTTCTGAAAATTCCCAGCAGGATCGCCGATCATGATTTCACTTTTACTGTGATAAGAAGAAGTCCATGTTTTGCCGCACCACTTAGGGCCTTCAATACAAACCGCGCCGAACGCAGACAGATACTCATCAACACGCCTGTCAATCACGCGCGGGCGATAATCGGTTTTTTTCATGTGCTTCACCTCAAATACATGGTACTTAATTCAGCACGATTTTGCAATGGCATTAAGCAAAAGTTCATAATACTATTCAGCTTGTTTTCCAATCTTCTTCCGTTCGACTGTACAATGGGCAAGGGGCTACAGAAGCGCTCTCGCACCCTTTTGATATTCGTACCTGTGATACTGGAGGTTGAAATACTGGATCGCGTCTTCCATTGCAATACAGGCAACGCCGTTTGTGGCATAGCGCGCCGCCGCCGCGTCATAAGCTTATTATAAGTATTCAAAGTATATACTACGTCCAACTGTTCCAGTGGATTCTATTATTTATGTCAATATCCTTCTGCTTTATCATGGCAGCGTCTTTTTTAGGACGTCCTATTCCGATAAAGCAAGGCATAGTGTATTCTTTTGGATATCCAAGCACTTTTCTTGCCCACTTATCTTCGTCTCCTAACGGTATGCGTAATGAGCATCCATAATTCAATGCAGTCGAAGCTAAAAATATGTTTTCAATGCAGCACCAAATCGAAGCAAAGCCATTCAATTGAGAAATATTATCTGCTAACAAAATATTTGTCTTTTGTTTGAATAGTGGAATAATGACCACAGCTGCATCAGCGAGCATTCTATACTGTTTGGGGACTGCGCTCCTGTAACACGCCTGTTGTTCTGTATCCTGCAGATTCCAATCATGTATTAGGCTATCCATGTCTTCCTCTGAAATTCCTCTCGGAACAGCATCCAGCAGCCTAATAACAGTTTCTTTGTCTTTAATCACAATAAAATGCCAGTCGCGCATGTGATCATTTGTTGGGGCATGAAAACCGGCATCCAGTATTATCCTGATCGTATCTGTCGGTATATCTTCATTCGCAAAATCTCTTATTGTCCTTCTATTATGTATAGCATCAAATAAATCCATTTTTTCTATCTCCAATAACTCTAAAATTCCCTGCTCATCATCTACCATAAAAATTCGTTCTTTATTATACATGGAGCTTCCTACCTTATTACTTTCCTTTAGTATACCATACTAAGATAAACTGATGTTTTCTCTCGGCTGTCTTGCCATTTTATGCTGTCGTTATGCCATTTTTGCCCGGCTATTTGGAGACAAATTATGGCGGCGTTAGAGTTTTTTTGAGCTTGTGCTTTTCGAGGATTTTGCCAGGAAAGCCATGGCTGTGACAGCTTTGCATGAAGGTCGGTTACGGCAGCTGACGTCGCCCTCGCTCGGTAACTCCTGTGCCAAATGATACCCGACCTCCACATCCAGATGCGCTAAATCCATGTTATGAAAGCAGCTCATAACATGACTGCCTGTGAGCGCACCGTGAGCAACGAGGAAGTTGTCAATGCGCGATATGGATTCACCGAAAAAGGTGGCGTACTCCTCCATGAAGTTGATGGTTTTACGGATTGAAACCGTGTAGCACGGCAACGTTTGCTTTATACGAATCTCAGAAACTTTCGACATTGGGCCGTCCTCCTTTATTTGTAGAAGCGTGGATTCTCGTTAATACCGGCTTAATCAAACCGGCCTGCTGTTCTCCTGAGGGGAGAACATACCAAGGCTATCCAGCGCGCCAATCATTTTCAGTACATATTGGGCGTCGGTTATCTCCCACCTGAATCCCAGCCTGTATAGCAGCTGCACGGTGAAATCGCATTTGGCGTCCAGCATAAGCCGCTCCGGTTTCCCATTGTATTGTAGAAGTAGTACACTTGCCCTGCATCCGAAGCATAGATATTAGAGTGTGTTTCTAAAAGTTCCTATTGATTGAGCTATAATTTACTTCTTCGCATACATCTGATTCCGACTTGTGGGCTTATCCGGCATACTCATTACAATTAAACCCATTTTAAGCGCGGGATTTATATAGTGCCTCCTGAGGTTTTCCTTTGATTTTAAATTCAATAATTCCATAATGCGTTTTGCTAACCGAGCGAAGTAAAGAAGATGGCTGTCTTTGGGGAGCATCCGTTGATTCTTCATCCGGAAAGCTCAAAGTATTACCTGAACCGTTTCACATCTCCAAGCTCCGCCGCCACGGTATCGCGAACTTGCTCAGCAATCCGTTTGGCACTCCCCTTGGCAATGCCAACCTTATCCGCAACGGCCAGGATATCCGCAAGCTGCGGATTCCTGCCGTTGCCGTTTACGCAGGTTGCGTGTTCGCCGCCGACGGAGTTGCTGTATGTCAGATCATAGGCGGGCGACAAGTGCCAGCCACGCGACCGGTCATAGAGAAATGAAAAATTTTTTGAATGGTCGTCCCGGTTATGTGCAAATACGTTGAAGCACATGAGGCGATACATCTTCTCAACCTCGGAATAGTCCTTTGTAAGCTCCAGCGTAAGCTTCACTAAAGAATGATAGTCAAGCGACGGAATTCGATGCGACACTTCAAGCAAGGCCGATACGGACAGCATATGAACGCGGCGAACACTTCCGTCTGCTTCTTTGATTCTCTCAAAACGCTTCGTGCCGAAATAGCCCTCGCATTGTTCTGATGGGAACAGGCGCGTTTCGCTCATCTCGATGCCGCATTTTTTAGCGCAAAGACTATATTGATACTCTGTTAAGCCGATATCACGCCTGTCCGTGGATGCAGGGAATTTAATGATCCAGTCCTCACCGTCCACCGTAGTCATGATTTTGGGGCGGGCACCGCCGGATGAACCGCCAAGAAAAAACAGCTCGTCAAGATCCGCAGAATATTCTGTTTCCAATATGCGGCGACATTCCTCGGCATATCGGTCATACGCTAGCTGCGTCTGCACCGTTTTCCATGTATGTACGGGACGGTACGACAGCGCGCCCATACCCGAATCTCCAACAATCGCTAACCGGCTTAATACGCCGATGGTATTCGGTTCTTCGTGCTCGCGCAATAGCATACGGTCTACAAGCAAACGTCCCCATCCATCAGGCAGGCTGTCCGCAAACGCCCCGAACAAACCGTCAAACGGCTCAATCTTCGGCATGAACACCTGCTTTTGCAGCGGCAGCTTTAACGGATTAATCGAAAAACCGTCGCGCAGCCATTCATCCGCATATTCAAACGCGGCAAGCCGTTCCCGATAAAGCGCCAGCGTACCTACCCTGCTGCTGCCCATATAGACTTCAAGCGATTTACACGGTTCCATCAATGATCTCCTGTATCGAGCGTATTTTTGTCCGCGTGAACAGCGCTTCAAACTCATCTGCACAGTCCAGCACAATGGCAAGCTTCAACAATGAAATAAGCGATATTTCGCCTGTGCCTTCAAACCGCTTCAACGAGCCATAACTGACGCCCGATTTTTCCGCAAGCGCTTTTACGGATAGCTTGCGCACTTTGCGTAGTTTCCGCACGTTGGCGGCGATCATTTGACCGAGTTCCTTCGGCGTTTTTAATGCATACTGCTCCATAATTAATATTTTAGTCATATTCGAGCAATCAGTCAAGTAATGGATAAAATATGAGTCAATGACGGAAGCACAAAATCAGCGTGTTCATTAGAGCAGAATGTGGGAATCCTAAAGCAATCGCAAGGGACAGGCAGTTAAAGGCGCAAACGCCATTGAGGTTATTATGACAAGCGATGATAACCGAATCGCTGCAATCGTTAATTAGCGCAGTGGATATTCTGATGCGGATAACCTAGGTTTTACTGGTCTCTGCAGATAAACTGCTCCGCACGGATATCCCGGAAGTGAACGCAACATACGCTACCGAGATCGAAGCTATTCTGGATGGCTCCACCCAAGAATAGGCAGACGCACCGCTAAAAATGCTTCGCGAGATGAAATCGCCATCGGAAAAGAAGGTTACTTAGAAGTGACGGCGACTAAAGCGTGGGATTAAACGATTCGGCAGTATAACCCATTATAACCCACTTGTAAAAATGGTTATAATGGGTTATGCTTTTATTATCGGAGGTGACTCGTTTATGGATAAAGCAGAAATCACTATACGCATTGCAGAAC
>CAZITT010000063.1:0-4350 GCA_964542235.1 uncultured Muribaculaceae bacterium
TGATAATTATGATGGGGAAAGAAAAGAGCCATCAGTTTTACCAAGTAGATTTCCTAATATTTTAATAAATGGGACAATGGGTATTGCCGTTGGTATGGCAACAAATATACCACCACATAATTTAAAAGAGGTAATTGAAGGGTGTATTGCTAAGATAGATAACCCAGAGTTAACTTCGTTTGATTTAATGCACTATATTAAAGGGCCAGATTTTCCAACAGGAGGAATAATACTGGGAAATTCTGGAATTAAAACAGCTTATGAAACAGGTAAGGGAATAATAACAATAAGAGCCAGAGCAACTATTGAGGAAAATAATGGAAAATCAAGAATTGTTGTAACTGAGATACCTTATCAAGTAAATAAAACTTCATTGATAACAAAAATAGCAGATTTAGTAAGAGAAAAACAAATTGAAGGAATTTCAGATTTAAGAGATGAAACAGATTTAAAGGGAATAAAAATTGTAATTGAAATAAAAAAAGAAGGAAATCCAAACGTTATTTTAAATAATTTATATAAACTTTCTCAATTACAAGAGTCATATGGTATAAATTTATTAGCCCTTGTTGAAGGCCAACCAAAAGTTTTGACTTTAAGTGAAATATTAGAAAATTATATTGATCATCAAAAAAACGTGGTTGTAAGAAGGACAAAATATGATTTAGATAAAGCCGAAAAGAGAGCTCATATTTTAGATGGCTTAAAAATAGCACTTGATAACATTGATGCAGTGATAGCTTTAATTAAAAAATCAAAGAGTGATGTTGAGGCAATTGAGGGATTGATTAATAATTTTAATTTATCAGAAGTGCAAGCTCAAGCTATTCTTGAAATGAAATTGCGTCGTTTAACAGGATTAGAAAGAGATAAAATAGAAGAGGAATTGAAAGAATTGGTAGCATTAATTGCTGATTTAAATGATATTTTATCAAAACCACAAAGAGTATTAGATATTATTAAGGATGAACTTGTTGAAATTAAAAATAAATATCAAGATGAAAGAAAAACGGAAATTGATATGAACGCAATCGAATATATTGAAGATGAATCATTAATACCTATTAAAAACATATTAATTTCATTAACTAATAAAGGGTATATTAAACGTTTAGAAATTGATACATATCGCATTCAAAATCGTGGAGGGGTTGGAATTAAGGGAATGACGACAAATGAAGAAGATTATGTTGAAAAAATTATTTATGCTTCAACCCATGATTATATTTTATTCTTTAGTAATTTGGGTAAGGTTTATCGAATAAAAGGCTATGAAATTCCAGAATTTTCCAGACAATCAAAAGGAATTCCGATTATTAATTTATTGCCTATTGAAAAAGAAGAATCAATTAATTCAATTGTCAAAATTTCTAAAGATGAAGATAATTCAAGCAATTTAATCTTCTTTACTAAATTTGGCTTAACTAAAAGAACTGATATTAAAGAATTTGAATCAATTAGAAAAAATGGTAAATTAGCTATTAATCTAAAAGAAAACAATGAATTGATTGCTGTTAAAAAAACAAATGGCAATAATGAGATAGTTATAGCATCAAGTAAAGGAAGAATGGTAAGATTTAAAGAAAATGAAGTAAGATTAATGGGCAGAAATACCTCAGGTGTTAAGGGAATAGAGATGAATGAGGGTTATGTTATAGGTGCTGATGTTGTAGAAGAAGGGCAATTAGTATTAGTTCTTACTGAAAATGGATATGGCAAAAAAACTAAAATAGATGAATATCGATTAACTCATCGGGGTAGTAAAGGTGTTAAAGCACTTAATGTAACAGAAAAAAATGGTAATATTGTAGCATTTAAAATTGTTAATGGTGATGAAGACTTAATTATAACAACAAATAGCGGAATTGTTATAAGATTAGATATTGCAAAAATTTCAACAATAGGGCGTTCTACTCAAGGAGTTAAACTTATATCATTACGAGATAATCAAAAGCTAGCAACTGCAGCAATTGTACAAAAAGAAGAGGAAGAGAATCAATGTTTCACCCGGGAAATAATTTGCGAAAATAAAAACAATGTTCCACGTGGAACATTAATGAGAAAAAGATAATTACTTTATAATTTGAAATATAATTATAAGAAAAAAATTATTAAAACTTTAGTTAAATTAATATTAAACTGAAGTTTTTATATTGCAAACAAAAGCAATTAGCATTTTTAAACTTATGTTTCACGTGAAACATATCTATCAAAATTATTTCCCGGGAAATAATTTAAAAAAATATCAAACAATGTTCCACGTGGAACATTAAATATTTTATAAATAATTTATTGACATAATAAAAGATAAATAATAAAATATCTTTGTGCAATGCATATGTTTGAATCAGGTCAGAGTTGGAAAACAGCAGCCTTAAGAATTAATATGCATGTGCACTTTTTTTGAGGAGTATTAAAAATGGATAAATATATGTTAATAGCAATGAAAGAAGCAAATAAAAGTTTAATTTATAAAGATGTACCAGTTGGTGCTGTTATTGTTAAAAATAATAAGATAATTGCTAAAGCTTATAATGGTAGACATAAAAATCAAATAGTAACTCATCATGCAGAAATATTAGCAATTGAAAAAGCTTGTAAGAAACTTAAAAATTGGCGATTAGATGGATGTAAATTATATGTTACATTAGAGCCTTGTCAAATGTGTAAAGGAGCTATAAGTGAAGCTCGTATTAACGAGGTTATTTATGGAACAAAAAGAGAAAAATCTAAAGCCATTAAATGTAAATATAAATGTATAGAAAATGAAGGCATAACAAACAAATGTTCTACAGTTATAAAAGAATTCTTTAAAAATGTAAGATAATTGGTATATTTTACCAATAAATTTATCTTAAATTATTTCCCGGGAAATAATTTTGGATAATTTTTTTCTTTTTTGTCTACTTTATCTATTTTTTTTGGTATAATAAAATTACTTGATTTATATGTAAATTGGGGGTGATTTTATGTCATATCATGCACTATATCGAAAATATCGTCCAAAAAGTTTTAATGAAGTTGTTGGACAGTCAAAAATTATTAAAGTATTAACTAATTCAATAAAGAATAATAGGATTTCTCATGCTTATTTATTTTATGGTCCAAAAGGAACCGGCAAAACAACAGTGGCTAAATTATTAGCTAAAATAGTTAATTGTGAAAAATTAGATGGAATAAATCCTTGTAATTTATGTAAAAGTTGTCTTGATTTTGATTTAAAAAGCGGTTCAGATATTGTTGAAATGGATGCGGCTTCTAACAATGGAGTTGATGAAATTAGAGACATCTGTGATAAAATAAATTTTTTGCCATCAATTTCAAAATATCGAATATTTATTATTGATGAAGTGCATATGTTATCAATTGGTGCTTTTAATGCTTTATTAAAAACTTTAGAAGAGCCACCATCGCATGTTATTTTTATTTTAGCAACTACTGAATATCATAAAGTGCCAGCGACTGTTATTTCAAGATGTCAATGTTTTGAATTTGAACGAATAAGCGAGAATGATATATATGAAAAATTAAAATATATTGCCAATTTAGAAAAAATAAAAATAACAGATGAAGCTTTAAAATTAATTACTAACTATTCTGGTGGAGCATTAAGAGATGCTATTGGAATGTTAGAGAAATTATCTTTATACACTGATGTTGAAATAAAAGAAGAGGATTTTTATAAATTTAAAGGAATTGCAACGAATCAGGAAATAAATAATTTGATGCAATCAGTAATAGAAAATAGTATAAATGATATAGTAACTAATATAAATTATTTATATGATTGTGGTAAAGACTTAGTTCTGCTTGCTGAAGAATTACTGATTAAATTTAGAAATATAATAATAGAAAATAGTAAAGATGCTATTAGTAATGAAAAATATTATGATGCTGTTGATATATTATGTAATACTATTTCAGAAATGAAAAATACTGACTACGTTAAATTATTATTAGAAATATCATTAATTAAGATCGCCAATCTATATAAATTAGAATATAAAGATCCTAAAAATTTTAATATTAATGCTAAAGAAACTAAAAAAGAAAATAGTGATCTGCCAAAATTTGAGATAAAGCAAAAAAATGAAATAAGCATTGATAAATTAAATGAATTTATTAACATAAGAATTAATAATTCTTTTGCAAGTGCTAATAAGAAATTATTAAATGAATTAAAAAATGTTCAAATTGATATGGCAAAATATTTAAATAGGCCAGAATTTTCAACGATTGTTTCATATTTAAATGATGGTGAAATGAGAGTAGTTGGAGATGAAAACATTATATATTCTTTAAAATATGAGTCAATTGTTAACAATGCTAATTTATCTTTAATTGAAGTTC
>CAZITT010000064.1:0-4118 GCA_964542235.1 uncultured Muribaculaceae bacterium
CTTGAAAATACCTTGTAGTATGCCCATAGGCGTTTGCCTCCTTACCAAATGAGCATTATCAAAACCAAAATAAAATCAAAACTTCTACAGGCAAATTGCGTAATATAGAAGCGTTTCAATAAAAATGGGTTTTGATATTATTGCTATTTTTTCAGTGGTTTGATGCCGCACAATGCGGACAAGCCATCTGTCTTGCCCTTCCATTTTGCAGTTATCTTTTTATCGTTTTCCGTCTCGAGTGTTGCCATTGCTGCCGCCTCCTGTTCCGTGGTGATGTCAAGGTAGATCATTGTTGTCTCAAGTTGGGCATGACCGAGCAAGAAAGAAATCTGGACAATATTCATTCCGTCCTCAAGCCAGTGAGATGCCTTTGCATGACGAAATTGGTGCGAATGGAGATCGAGTGGCACATCCGGGCACTTTTTGTTTGCCGCCTCCGCATATAGTTTCAGTCGTTTTGAAATGGCAGGCTGCGTCATTTTCGTGTAAGTGCCTTTGCTTTTGGAATAAAACAAATAAGCTTCTGGGTCGGGCACAGCCGTATGGTACTCCCTAATATATAAACGCAGGTGAGACACCGCTTTGGGGAGCAAATACAGCGTCCGCAGTTTATCCCCCTTTCCAACGATGCTGACGCAAGGCTTGCCTTTGTCAAGGTGCAAATTTTTCATTTTAATGGAAAGTATCTCGTCAAACCTTGCTGCTGTCGCATACAACACGACCATAAAAACAAGATCCCTTAATCCGGTTCTGTCGTTTGCGTCTGGTTCTTCCATCAGCGCCTTCACTGCAGCTCGACTCATCCCGACAACCTTGTTCCTGTGGACTTTCCGTGTCTTGACCGAGATTACATCGTTCACCAAGTACAGGTATTTCGGCTGCCTGCCTGAAAGGTATTTAATGAACGCTTTCAAGGACGCGAGGCGGTTATTGCATGTCGTGTCTGAACATTTGCGGGATACCTTTAGCCATTCAAGCCACTTTTCTAGATACTCGTGCTCAAAATGGTTTGAGTTAAAATTTGATGCTGTAACGCCCTGCTCTTCTAGAAATCCAAGGTACAAAGACAATGCCGATTCATATGAACGCACGGTGTTTTCACTTCCAGTTAGGTGATTGGGGGCATACTCGGTTAAAAACATGGAAATGTATTTTGACAGTTCCATTGCTATCGTATCAGACTTCTTCATCGGCGCGCACCTCCGGAACGATATCGTCAAAATCCTTCATGGTATGTTTTTCAATGATATTGGCAAGCGTTGGGACGATGGAATAGTAGTACCGCGTGCTTTCAAGCTTCATATGTCCCATGCTTTTGCTGAGATAAAGAAACCTGTCGTTGAAGTCAAGCCCTTGATTTGTCCAATTGTTGATGTTCTGTACGGCATAATTGTGTCGAAGATTATATGGAACGGCATTACGAGAAGAGTTCACTTTGTCCCACAGGCTTCGAAAAACCAAGGGTGACCATTCACGATAGAAGGGGTTCTCTTCTGTATACGCAAAAAAATATTTCCGCGCTGGGAACACTGTGCGCACAGCCTCATCATACTTGCACATGATTCCGCGAATCGATTCGTGCAGAGCTACATAGTGCTGACTGTTTCCTTTTGACTTTTGTATATCGATAACACCGTTTTTAAGGTCGACATTTTCAGTCTTCATCATACGCGCTTCCACGGTGCGCATGCCCGTACTGTAAATCAGGCGGAAGAACACGGAAACTGCCAGAGCTCTTGCATACAGGATGCCGTCTTCTGCCCGGACGGTTCGCTCGTCACATTCCTTGAAGAAGCGGGAGAGCTCTTCCTGAGTGAATGCGTGAGGGATATATTTGCGTTTGGTGTCGTGTCTTACCAATTTCGGAACTGCGAGGTTCGAGTTTCCGCGCCTGTTCATGAACTTTACAAGCTCCGCAATAATGTATGTCCGGCAGTAACAACTGATGGGCTGCTCGGTTTTCCGCTGCACGCACCAGGAATCAACCATCTCTTGGGTTATGCCCGGGATTCCCGGGTACTTATCCAAGCAATGTCTGTCAAAGTACAAAAAAAGCTTGTCATTCACGGGATTCCATCTGTCAGATGCCTTGCGGTACTCGATGAATGGACTAAATATTTCCTTGCGGGTAGGCGAATATTCAAACACGGGCGAACACCTCCTCGCTAACCGGAAATTGTTCGACGCTCAATGCGCATTCCTTTAAGTGCACCATATCGGCATACAGGTAGGATTCCAACGATAACGGCGATGAATGACCGAGCGCTTCGGTGATGACAGCCTGCGGCACGCCGCTCCCGAGCAGTGCGGTCGCAAAATGGTGGCGGAAAATATGAGTCCCACGGCGGTCTCCCTTTTTCATTCGGACTTCAGCTTTATTCATTACCAGGGAAGCGCTGTATGCAATGCCGTCTGTAGTGAGCTTCCCATGAGGGGCATTGTCGCTGACAAATAGGTAGGGGACGTTTGCTTTCGGCCGTTCCTCGACGCAATAATCATATATAGCGTTGCCAATGATTGGTAAGAGTGGAAGACGTATATTCCGCTGAGTTTTCTGTTGGGTAACATCGATCACGCCCTTATCCCAGTCGACAGAGTCAAGCGTAAGCGCAGCAACATCACAGGCACGTAGTCCTGTATACAGGAGTATGATGCCTATCGCACGACTCTTTAGGCTTAATCCGTTGCTTCCATCTACAATGGCATCATGAAATTTGGATATTTCCTCGTCCGTCAGGTATGCGATGTTCTTCCTTCCAAGCCGGAACTTTGGCACATAGGATGCCACCATCGCCAGCGAATTGTCAGATCTCAACATCGCACTCGTCCTAAGGAAGAGGCATATTTTGGCCGCAACAGTGCCACATCGCGTCCCGTTCGCGAAGCATGAAAGAATTTCCTGTGGGCTTGCTGCTCCTACAATAGATACCCCTTTTTCCTGTAGTTCGAGCAGAAACGAACAAGCCTTGGTGGTAACTGATAACACGGTGGACTCTTTCAAGCCCTTGGATTGTTGGTGTGCGGAGAAGTCATCTGCCAACGCCCTGTGGTAATTATTAAGGCTGTGGTATGCGGCTCTCGGTTTACAAAGACTTGATATGCCGGTCTTGCCGTTCGGAAGCACTCCTTTCATGTGAAAAAACTCTAGCTTTCCCACAATAGCCCGAATCTCATGTAGGTAAGTTGGGCTGGAGTAGTTGCTGGTATACCATTCGTACACATCCTTGTAGTTTGACCAGTGATGCGTGGCTGAGCACAACACAATCTGGCCTACGATCGCTTTGTACCTGTTTCTGTAGTGCTCCGAATAGCCATGTTGATCCAAGTACTCAAGAAGCTCACTCCAATGAGCTTGCAGATAGCTGAAATCCATAATGATACCTCCATTTCGTTTTCTTATATATGGTATCATAAGGATGTGAAATTGGTATTATATCCAAACCTATTTTTGTTGAAACACTTCTATATTACGCAATTTGCCTGTAGATGTTTTGATTTTATTTTGGTTTTGATAATTTTGTTTATATGAGGAAGCGCAGAACTGGCTGAAGGGCGTGTATAACTTCACGAATGACGAGCCGCCGCAGCCGTTCATCCCGTTCGTGGGATATTGGGACGATAACAACAAAGTGCCGTGGGCGCTTCCTCATGTGTACGACTACATGGAAGGACGGGACGCCAACAGCCACGAGTATCCGCAGATGTCGGGAACCTATAACGGCAGGCACTATCTGACAGCCTATAGCAAACAGCAGAAAACGGAGTTTGAAAACATCATCGTTGACCGAGACGCAAGCAACTACGCAAGCGCGTCCGGCATCGTGTCCATTGAGAACGGTATCGCCACGCTCGGCGATGAAGGCTCGGTCACATACAGGTTTACCGTCAGCACGGCGGGAACTTACGATGTGGCGGTGCGGCTCTGTTATCCGTTCTGGGACAAGAACGGCATCTATGTTTCTTTGGATGGAGCGACCACGCACTTCACAGAGAGCCGCCTGTGGTGGCCGTACTGGAGAACCACCTTCTGGACTTCGCTTGCAAGCGGCGTGAGCCTTTCGGCGGGAACGCATACGCTGTCGATTTCTGTCGATGTAAAGGGCGTACAGTTTTACGGT
>CAZITT010000065.1:0-4103 GCA_964542235.1 uncultured Muribaculaceae bacterium
CATCACCACTATTATTATATCATAAAAAGAAAAAACTACTAGCATTGCTAGTAAAATTTATTTTAATTTTTAAATTAGTTTATAATTATATTGTGATTTTCTTGCAGATTTTAAGAATTGAATTTAATAATAATTTTATCAAATTTTAGTTGTTCTCTCTTTTTAAAACTCTAATATAAGCCCCATTTTCAGCACCAGTTCCAAGCCTTTTTATAGGTACATTTAATTCGTCTTCTAACCAATACAGATATTCTCTTAAATATCGATCAAAATAAATATCTCCTTGATTAAAATTTATACTTGTACCTTTAACATTTTCATATTTATTTGCTAAATGTTGAAAGAAATTTAAATAAATTGAGTCAGGTGTATTAATTTGAATATTTCTTTGCAATTGACAAATATCAATATCAAACACACGCCTTTTTTGTAATGTTACAGTAGTAAATTCAGTAAAGTCTCTAATATCAAATCCATCATAATATTCAATATCTTCTTTCTCTATTACTGTAGGATGTGTTCCGAGCTCAGCTGCAATATTAATTTGATCCCAACTCAATTCTTGACTTTTACCATAGTCGCCACTATATATTTCTTTTCCGATATTTGTTGTATTACTTATTCTTATTGGATATGGTCTAATTACCATTATCGTTTCCTTCAAATGTTTTGGCGAAATACCACTATCAGCTAACATTTGAGCAACACTAATCTGCCTTGAAGTAGTATGAGGGTAATGCCCGCTATGGTTAATATCTAAATCACAACCTTGGCTACCTTCTATCAATATTAGCCTTGCACTAGTTAAATAATCTTTTAACATTTTATAATATTCATCATAACTAACTACTTTTACATTTTTATAACCTTTAAATGTTTTTAAATTTGATGGTCTCATTATTTTATTTGCAAGACAAGCCCCACCACCTTTAAATGTAGAACCGTTTTTTAATTTTTGTTTTTCTTCTTCTCTATGCCAATTTTCAATAATCGGAATGTTAGGATGAGCGATTATTTCTCTATCGTCTAATATATCAACATTATTTTCATATTCTTGTTCTAATACTTCCATATCAATAACACTACCAGCCCCTAAAAATAAGACTGTATTTTTATTGACAGATGAAACAGGAATATTTCTAAATATTCTTTTTTGTCCATTTATAACACATGTGTGCCCAGCATTAGGCATATTGTTCGTTATAGCAAGTTCGGGATTATGTTCCAAAGCAAATTCAGCACATGCTTTCCCTTTACCACAACTACCAGCTTGTCCATCAATTATCACATGAACATTTTTTTTCAATTTAATCACCCCTGAACAATAAAACTTTTTAAAGTGATTTTATTATATCACTATAATTAGAAATAATTATATTTTTTACAAATTTTTTGCAGTTATAAAAGGCCATAATATAAACAAAAAAAGAACCACTTTCAAAAAACAGTTCAAAAATTTCATTATGGTGCGCCCAAGAGGACTTGAACCCCTAACCTTTTGGTTCGTAGCCAAACGCTCTATCCAGTTGAGCTATGGGCGCATTTAAATATAACACATGTAAATTATACAAGATTTTTATTTTTTTTTCAACATTTATTGACTTTAATGGTATAATTTATAAAGGTGAGTATATGAAAAATTTTTTAATTGGTTTAATTGCAGGTATTGGAAATATAACTCCTGGCATTAGTGGTAGTGCTTTACTTATTATTTTTGGAGTATACGAGGAGTGCATTAATAGTATCAGCAATATATTTAAAAATTTTAAAAAAAGTATCTGCTATTTATTTCCCATTGGATTAGGAATAGGAATAGGAACTATTTTATTTAGTAAGGCTATCGAATATGCTATAAATAATTATGAGGTTATTACTAAATTGATATTTATTTTTTTTATAATTGGAACAATTCCTAGTTTGTTAAAACAAGTTGGTAAAAAGTCCTTTAAAATAGAAAATATTTTAGCCTTTATTATAGCATTAGCTATAGGTATTGCATTACTATTTATTAATTTTAATACTGCATCAATTAATATAAATTCTGTTTCTTTTTATACTTATATATTTTTATTCTTAACAGGATTTATCGTTGCTTTTGCAACCATTGTTCCAGGAATTAGCTGTACAGTTTTATTAACTATGTTTGGCTTATATCTTCCTTATTTAAAAGCTATTGCTAATTTACAAATAAAATTGTTAATTCCTATTGCTATTGGAGTTGTTATTGGTGGATTTATATTATCCAAAATCATTAATTATTTATTAAAGCATTATCATGATATTACTTTTTATGCAATTATTGGTTTTGTAGTTGCTACTATACCTGCTTTAATTCCTTCAAACTTAATCTTAAATAGTGATTTACTAATAGGAATAATATTAGGAATAATTGCTTTAATAATTACTTTATTTATAGAAAAAAGAACTCTTTGATTTATTTAAAGAGTTCTTTTATATTATCTATTCCCTCAATATAATTTATATTCTTACCATTTTTAATACTAATAAGGGTTGTACTATTTATTTTTAATTCTGCTACTGATGAAGCTTTTTTATTGCTGGTTGCTGACAAAACATATGAATTTAATATATCTCTAACATTTACCTTATAAACGCTAATATCGCTATCTTTTGTCAATTCATCAATAGTTTCTTTATCAGAAGAAGAAAAATCACAAAAAATAACATAATATTCACCATTTGTTTTAGTAAAAGTATCACTTGCTAGTATAACTTTATAATCTATTTTATTTTTATTTGCAAAAGATATTTCATTATTTAATATCGCTGCAATTATATAAAATATTGCTAAAAAAAGTAAAACAATAACTCCTATTTTTATTACTTTTGTATCTTCTGATTGAAGGTTGTTGATATTTTTTCTTTTAGAACTTATATTTACTTTTTTTTTGATTTTTGTAGCCATTAATTATCACCAAAAACAATTATATAATAAATAAATAAAAAAATAAACATTTTACTGTTTATTTCATAACTGGAATTGCATTTATTGATTTAGCAACTTCAATTAATTCTAATTTAGTCATTACATCTGATACGATATAATAATCAAGTCCGTTGCTAGACCAACTTATTGATTCATCTGTTAAAACTCCTATTGTATCTATAATTAAAAATGGTTCACCATTAGTTGGAATAATTGTAAAATCATCATATTTGCTAGATGTTTCTTCTACTAATAGAAATGATTTTTCCCCTGAGAAAGTCATTATAATTCTTTCACCTTTATCTTTATTAATTTTTTCTTGATTAGATAATGTTGTTCCAATAGGTAAATAAAGTGGAAAAATTGCTTCATTGATTTCTGTAATTTGATTAATTGTTTCTTTTTCTTGGTCAAATTTTTCAGTACTTTCATCTATTGCAAAATATTGTTCATCAAAAGCAGCGTTTTTATCAATACTTATAAAATTTACAGTGATATGAGCGACATTATTGACATCCATAACTCTTACTCTTTTAAGTTCTCCATTTTTATCAATAGTAAATTCTTGGTGTGTTAGCTTGGCATTGTTTGGATAATTAATATTTGAAGTAGTAAAAATATAATTATCATTTTCTTTTCTTACCTCTAAATCTTTAGCTGTTTTCATATCATTTACTACCGAATGCAATAAATAAGCTTGAGAATTGTTATATGGCCATTCACTTTGAAATTTAAAACTCTTATTTAGTGATGGAGTAATTACATAAACGCCATCTTTATTTTTAATAATTATTTGAGAGTAATTGTTTGATTTGTTTTGCAGTTCAACTTTATAATAATCACCTTTATAGTATGATGCTTTTACATCGTACTCATAAACATCATCATTATTTACAATTTCCATTGTTGCTTCTAAATAATACCCTTTTAATTTTTCAACATTACTAAATAATTTTTTCTTTACTTTTTTTTCTTCCCCCTTTTCACAGCCCGTTAAAAATAGAACTGACAACAGTAATAAGCAAATTAAAACCTTTTTCATATTTCACCTCATTTATTTCTAATTAATTATATGGATTTGTTTTTTTAATATTCATGAATAATTTTTAAAATATTAGCTCAATATATAAATAGGAAAGAGGAGGAAAAAATGGTA
>CAZITT010000066.1:0-4097 GCA_964542235.1 uncultured Muribaculaceae bacterium
TAGATAAGAAAGGAATCAACCATGGAGATTAACTCCTAAGATTGATTATACGAGGGTAAAAATGGAAATGATTACTGAAGAAAGTGGGAAAAGATTAGATAAATTTTTAGCAGATAAACTAAATTTAACAAGAAGCAAAGTTCAAAAATTAATAAAAGGTGGATTTATTTTAATTAATGGAGAAATTGAAAATTCTAATTATATTGTAAAATTAAACGATAATATAGAAATATTAGATTATGACTTTAATGTTAAGTTAGAAAAAGAAAATATCCCGCTTGATATTGTGTATGAAGATGAATATTTAATAGTTATCAATAAACAAAGTGGTATGGTAACTCATCCCGCTGTTGGCAATTATAATCATACTTTAGTTAATGCTCTTATGTATTATTTAAATATTGATGAGGTTTCTACTATTAGACCAGGAATTGTTCATCGTTTAGATAAAGATACTAGTGGTTTAATGATTGTTGCTAAAACTGAAGAATCATTAGAAAAATTATCAATAATGATTAGAGAAAGAAAAGTTGAAAGAATTTATAATGCTTTAGTCTGGGGAGTAATTAAACATGAAAAAGGAACAATAGATGCTCCAATAGGAAGAGATTTAAGTAATAGAGAAAAGTATATAGTTACCAATATTAATAGCAAAGATGCTGTTACTCATTTTAGAGTATTGGAAAGATATAAAGAATCTACCTTTATAGAGTGTAAATTAGAAACAGGTAGAACTCATCAAATAAGAGTTCATATGAATTATATTAATCATCCAATTGTTAATGATCCAGTTTATAGCAATAGAAAATTATTTGATAATAGTGGGCAAATGTTACATTCTAAATCAATTAGATTCATTCATCCCTTTACTAACAAAGAGTTATATTTTGATTCATTATTACCTGATAAAATATTAAATCTTTTAAATAAATTTAAAGATTCATAAAATAAACACTAAATGCTAAGATTGATGCAAATAATAACCACCATAAATATGGAATTAAAAAGTAAGAGGCTTTTTTATTTAATTGTTTTGTTTCATAATATAAAAATAATGCCGATATAAATGATCCTACGGTTGCTACTAAACCTAAAAACGGGCTTTCTAATTTAAAGAATAAAATAACAAAACTTTGATTAAACAAATAGTTTATAATTAATGAGTAATAATATGATTTAGCCTCTTTAAATTTGTAATCTGTTGTTATCATATATATTGATATGGCAATTAAAATATAAAGAATTGTCCAAACGATAGAAAATACTATTCCAGGAGGGGCAAATACTGGTAGATATAGTGATTTATAAAATTCTAAGTTACTTTGAAATAAACTACTAAAAAACCAAGTTAATAATATACCTATAAATATAAGTATTTTTTTCATATAACACCTCTTTATTAATTTTATGTTTTGTATTATAATAATATTTAAAAAAAGGAGGATAATAATGCAAAATTACGCAAATTACACAAAAAAAGACTTAATTGTTATGAAATTACTTCATTACTTTATTACCGAACAAGGGTATAGTCCTATTATCCTTCGTGGTGCTAAAGATGAAATTTGGTTAGAAAACCAAGAAAAAAGTTATAAAATAATTAGAATAGTATCTAATTATATTCACAATAATGCTCAATATGAAGAGGATTTATTTAGAACTAAAAGTATAATCAAATCGATTAAGAAAAAGACCTTTAATATTAAAATGGACACACTATCGATTTTTGTTAATCTTGGTGATAATGTTAATCTTATATCTGATGATCATCTAGATTGTGTTTTACTAGAAGATGAAAAAGATATATCTAAATATAGTTTTATCTATGATTATTTTCCTAATATTGAAGAAAAAATGGATTTTTCTGAAAAAGGAATAAATTTATTTGTAAAAATAACTAATGATATTAATCAGAAAAATATCGCTGAATCAAAAAAAATTGATGATATTTTTGCCCCTAAAAAACCAATATTAACTAGTATTTTAATGGGAATAAATATTGTTATATTCTTAATTAGTTTTATATTTAATTATTCTGATCAAATAATAACTTTGTTATCAACCTATGGACCATATATTAGACAAGGCGAATATTACCGACTATTAACAGGAGCCTTTGTGCAAGTTGATATGCTACATTTAATATTTAATATGTATGCTCTTAATGTTATTGGTTCTCAAATTGAAAATTTTTATGGCAAATGGAAATATTTATTCGTCTATTTGTTTAGCGCTATAGCAGGTAGTTTATTATCAATAACCTTTAGCAATAACCCTAGTATTGGATCAAGTGGTGCTATATTTGGTTTACTTGGAGCGATATTATATTTTGGTTATTATTATCGTGTTTACTTAGGTAATACTTTGAAAAAAACAATTGTTCCAATAATAATTTTAAATTTATTATTAGGATTTATCTTAAGTGGTGTTGATAATGCTGCGCATATTGGAGGATTACTAGGGGGAATCATTTCTAGTGTCATAGTTGGAATAAAATATAAAAGTAATAAAGTTGAAAGAATAAATGGAATTATTATTGGTGCTTTATTTATTATATTTTTAATATACTTTGCCATTATTAGATAGTATGAAATAATTTATTTTATACTATTTTTTTTTAAAGTGGTATATTATAATTAAGTTGGTGATAGTAAATGAAAGAAGTAAAAAGTATATATAATGGAAGCCTTGACCGAAGATTATTAGATGAAAATTTTAACAGCGCTCTAAAAGATGATTCTTTTAGAAAATTAATCGATACTTTATCACTTGATGTAAATATTTTAAAAAAGTATACATCTATTTTACAAGATGCAACTAAAGAAATTGAAAATTGTAAAGGATGTAAGGGTTTAGAATATTGTAAAAACAGTGTTACAGGATGTATTTATACTCCTCAAATTTTAAACAATAAAATTATTTTTTCATATGAAATGTGTAAGTATCTTAAAGAATACGAAGAAAAGTATAAGCATTTAGATAATGTTTACACTTATAATATTCCATCATATATTAAAACTGCTAGTTTTGATGAAATATATGTTGATGATAAAAATAGAGTAGAAATAATTAAATATATAAAATCTTATTTTGATAATTATTTTAAAAATAGAAAGAAAGGTTTATATGTATCTGGTAATTTTGGTAGTGGTAAATCATACATTATCGCTTCTTTATTTAATGAATTAGCGAAAAAAGATGTTAAATCGGCAATTATTTATTTTCCGGAGTTTTTAAGATCTTTAAAAACTGGTTTTGATGATAATACTTATCAGGAGCGATTTGAACATATCAAAAAGATTCCTTTATTATTAATTGATGATATTGGTGCTGATGTTGTAACTCCTTGGGGAAGAGATGAAATATTAGGATCTATCTTGCAATATCGAATGGAAGAAGATTTAGCAACATTTTTTACATCCAATCTTACGTTAGAAGAATTAGAGAATCATTTAAGTATTAGTAAAGATAAAGTTGATAAAGTAAAAGCTAGAAGAATAATTGAAAGGATTAAATATCTAGCGGATGAAATGAAGTTAATAAGTGTTGATCGTCGAAAATAAAAAAATTTATAAAAAAGTATTGACAAGTAAATTTATATATGATAAAGTGAATACAGTTAAGTTATTTTATAATTTAACTACATAGGTGAAATATTAAACATATTTCACCTATTTTGTTTATTATTGACTATTTTTATTTATTGTAGTATATTATTAATAGATGTGATGATAAAGGACATGGTTAATGATACTTTATTTTAAAGAGAGTTATCAGTTGGTGAAAGATAATAAATATCCTCATTAATTACTACCTTTTAGCAATACTCGAAAGATGTTGTCGGTAACGCGTTATAGTTTTGAGTTAAAAATGGATGGTACCGTGTATAAAGCACTCCTTAATAGGATGTGCTTTTTTTAATAAAAAAGAAAGGAAAGATAAAATGATAAATGTTAAAGAAAACGAAAGATTAAATGTTTTAAATCACAGTTGTGCTCATTTGCTCGCTCACGCAGTTAAGAATCTATATAAAGAGGCTTTGTTTTGGGTGGGACCAGTAATTGAAGAGGGATTTTATTATGATATTGATTTAGGAA
>CAZITT010000067.1:0-4062 GCA_964542235.1 uncultured Muribaculaceae bacterium
CTGGAACCGCACGAGGTTTCGCGGTTCGCCGGGGCGGTGTTTCAGGCGGTGGCGTGCATTACGTGGGCAATTCCAGTATCGGCAAAACAACCTGCTTTTTACTGGCTGCCAGCGTGTGGGGCAAGGCGGTCGAAAAAGAACCAGACAGCTTCATTCAAAAGTGGCTGGCTACTGGCAATGGCCTGGAGTACCAAGCCGAACAGCACAGCGACTGCACATTGTTACTGGACGAATTGGGGCTGATAGAGCCAGCCGAGGCTGGACGAAGCGCCTATATGCTGGCCGATGGAAGTGGGAAAAAACGGGCCAAGGGCGCAGGGGGACTGCGCCCCAGGGCTACATGGCGCCTGCTGTTTATTTCAAGCGGCGAGATGACGCTAGAGCAGCACATGGCGAGCGCTGGCCAAAAGCAAAAGGCGGGGCAAGAGGTGCGCCTGATTCCCCTGACTGCCGAGGTGCGGGAGGGTTCTGCGCTGGAGTGTTTCCACGAGTTCGGTGCGGGGCACGAGCTTACTGGCTGGGTACAAAGCAACGCGGCGCGCTGCTATGGCGTAGCAGGCCGGGCCTGGCTTGAATACCTTGTGCAAAACACAGATGGTTTGTCTGCGGTTGTGCGCAGGCGCATGGACGAAATAGAGGCACGCCTTGTTCCTGCAACCGCTTCGGGACAGGTGAAACGCGGGGGCCGTCGCTTTGCCCTGATTGCAGCGGCTGCCGAGATGGCCACCGAGGCAGGCATTACCGGGTGGCCAGCCGGAGAGGGGGAGCGCGCTGCAAAAATTTGCTTTGATGCCTGGCTGACTGCGCGTGGTGGCTATGGCAACGGTGAAGTAACAGCCATGCTGCGCCAGGTGCGCCGTTTTCTGGAACTGCATGGCGAGGGCCGCTTTACGTGGTGGCACCGCGCCGCCGACGATCACAACGCCAAGACGCTGCAGCGCGCTGGGTTCCGGCGCCTGCTGGGCATCGATGGCAAGCCCATCAAGACCGATGGCGCCCACGACTTTGAGTATGGCCAGCGCATGGCTGCCAGCGATGGGGAGCGCGCCGCTGTGGAGTTCTTCATCTTGCCCGAGACATTCAAAACCGAGATGTGTGCAGGCTTTGCCCATGAGACGGTAGCGCGCGTGCTCAAGGAGCATGGCTGCCTTGTGACCGAAGCCGAACGCTTTACCGTGAAACCCCGATTGCCAGGCATGGGGCCGGCCCGGTGTTACCACATCAAGCCCGAAATTTTTGCCCTCGACTTGTGAGGCCGGGCGCGCCCGGAGGGGGGCGGGGCAGGAGCTTTCTCCGCGCTGCACCTGACCGTTTTTAACGCCCTCGCACCAAGACAGACAGAGCCTGCAGCCCCCATCGTCCTGCCGCTGTGCTGTTGGCCAGCCCCTGGCCAGGCCGGTGCTGCTGCCCGGGTTGCCGGATTGCTTGGGCCGTGCCGCTTGCTGACCGATGGCAGGGCACCCCACCCCTGCAAAGGTACTCCCGAGGGGGTTCATGTGCGGGTAATTCGAGCCCCGCTATCGCGCTAGTTGCTATTTTTTTTGAACGGTTCAGCTAGTGCGTTCAGTGATTACGTTGGTTCAACCAAGGAGTTTCAATGCTGAAAAAAGATTTAGCCGCAGCGCTTGGAATCAGCGCATCCATGGTGTCACGCCTGGCCAAGCAGGGGATGCCGACCGATTCCGCAGCCGCTGCCCAAGCCTGGCGAGCCGCCCACCTCGACCCCGCCCGTGTGGTGCGCGCGCAAGGCCAGCTCAACCCGCTGACGCTGGTGCAGCGAGCTGAGGGGGCTATGGAGATTGCCCGTGCGGCATTGGATGCCGGTGCCGACTTTGAAAGGTTTGCGCCCGTAGTACGCGCTGCGCTGAAGGCCGTCCCAGTGGAGCATCGCCACCTTGTGGGCCTTGACGAACAAGTCATGCGCCGCCTGTGCGCCCCGTTGCTCGCACTTCTCCGCGACTGCGGCGCACAGGATGACGTGCAAGAAAGTCCAGACGATGCGGCAAGCGACGATCAACACGACCCAGGCCGCGTTCTGTACAGCTTCGCCTGCGGGGAAATACGAATTGCAGGTTCCACCGAATGAACGCCATTGAAGTCCTCGTTCGCCTGGCCACAGGTCAGGCCGTGACCCAGGAACAGGCCCAGGCTGCCTTGTTCAGTGGCTGCGCTGGCACCGACCGCCCGGCGCGTGTGCGTGCCAGAAATCGCGCCTTGCGAGAGGCTGGCGAAATTCTGGCCATCGACAGCCCCTGTGCTTGGGTGCTGGCCCAGCGCCTGGAGGCTGCCATTGCCCGATTCAGCACACGCACTTGGCCCCTGCTGCGCGTTGGGATACACCGTGGCGAGCTTTCCCCCGTTGACGCTGCGCTGTACCGGGCATTTTTGACAGGCGAGCGCGTGCCCACAACACAGCGCCGTCTCTACGACCTGTTGAGCTGACAAGATAGGCCGGACATTTCAGCAGCACGCGGGCACCATAGCAGCATGATTTACGAAACAACCCCCAAGCAAAACGCTGAAATCCTGGCTGCCGCCGCTGACAGCGTTGCCGTGGCAATCGGCGCTCGCGTGAAAAACCCCCACCCTCTGGCTGTGGGCCTGAACCTGCAAACCATTGCGCAAACTTGCGCCCTGGCGACACAGCCGCGCCGTGAGTGGGAAACCGAAATGAGCGTGATGGGCCGAGGCATGAACACCGATCTTTTCGGCAAAACCTTGGCCGCAGGTGCCCGGCAGTTGGCGCTTCAAACCTACGACGCCCAGGCCGCCGAACACCTGACGTTCACCGTCCCGTTCGATGTGAAGAATTTCAACCCGGTGGAAATCGTCGCAGCCGATGCCCAGGGCGTGGCGCTGGAGTTGCTGGGCGAAAACGCCGAGGTAGCTACAGGCGTTGCGATTCTCGACGCTGGCAACGCCACCGAGGTGCGCTTACACACCTTCGCCAAAAACGTAGGCGTTTCGCGCCGCGATGTTGTCAATGATGATTTGCAACTTTTCAGCGCGTTCGTCGCTGGCTTGGGTGGCAGTGCTGCCCGACTGGAAGCCGAGCTGGTGGCCAAGGCCTTAGAGGCCAACCCCTTGATGGACGATGGTGCCCAGGCATTTGCTGAAGCTCACAACAACGTGGAAGCCGTGGCGCTAGATGCCGAAGCCCTTGGCCGTGCCATGGCCAAATTGCGCAACCAACGCACCCCCGGCGGGCAATTGGCTGGGCTGCGTGCCCGCTTCCTGGTGACAGCGCCTGACGTTGAATTTTTGGCGCGCCAGTTGCTGAAAGATTCCGGCCTGGCTGATGTTGTGGTTGTGGCCGTGCTGTCCAATCTGCCCGAAGGCCGTTGGTACTTGTTGGCTGATCCACTGGCTTGTCCTGTGGTGGCTGTTTTGCGCTTGGCCGGTAGCACCTCTCGCATTCTGGTGGAGCCGCACAAAATGCCCATTCACACCGACAGCGCCGGGGTGCGCGTGCGTTGTGACACTGGCGCGGCAATAGTGCGCCGTCAAGGAATTGTGCGTGGGGGTACCGCCTAAAAGTTTGGTGTGGTGAAGCCGATACCAGTCGGCACCGTGGCGTTTGGGCGGCTGACCAAGCGCCAAGGGTTACAACGGACGCCGACGCGCTGCAAGTAACCCGCTTCCTCCCTCTTTCCGATTCACCCGCCCGGCCCTTGCGCCGGGTTTTTTGCGTTTGGGAAATGCCGCAAACGCACCAGCCTGCAAAGCCCCACCAGCCCAGGGCAACCCCTTGCCCGGCCAAAGATGGCCGCGCCTGGCGCGTTCTGGTGGCCAGCCCTTGGCCGGGTGCGTGCCACCGTGCGCCTGATCCAGCTCAATGCACTGCCCGGCGCTGCTGGCCAGGGCTGTGCGCAACCCGGGGTTGCCGGGCTGCTTGGGCCGTGCTGGTGCTGCGCGTGCTGGTGGCCAGCACCTGGCCAGGGTGCGCCTGATCCAGCCGGGTGCGCTGCCCGGGGTTGCCGTGCGGTGCTGCCGTGCTGGTGCTTTTTGCTATCAATGAAATAGCTGCTTGCGCTTTCCTGGCGTGGCCAAGAGGCCGATTCA
>CAZITT010000068.1:0-3956 GCA_964542235.1 uncultured Muribaculaceae bacterium
CTATTTAATAGTATAAACTTCATTCAGCTCAATAAATCATCTTTTTCGGCTCATATAACACTTATATGAGCCGAATGTTACTATATTTGTGAGCTTAATCTTTCAATACTGATATATATGGCAAAAGATGAGATCGTGATAAACTACATAAAAGAGCATCCACATGTTTCATCAAAAGAAGTTTTTGAGGGTCTTAATGGCATTACCAGTTATGCTACCGTGAAGCGGAATATCTCTGCTTTGCTTGATAAACAATACATCTTGCAGCAAGGCAATGGGAAGAATAGTAGATACAGTCTTTCACCTGCTTATAATCTGTTTTTTCCTATCGACATGGAGAGTTATTACAGCAAAGAGGTCGATGAACGGGTAATCTTAAACGGATACAATTTCTCCTTAATCTCTGATGTGTTGACGAAAGTGTCACTTTTTACCAAAGAAGAGCTTGAATTACTCCATTCGTTGCAGGCGCAATATACTGCAAACAGTTTGCAGCTTACTCCGAATGAGTATCAGAAGGAGATGGAGCGTTTAGGGGTAGATCTGAGTTGGAAATCATCACAGATAGAAGGTAATACCTATTCATTGCTTGAGACAGAACGGCTCTTGAAAGAAAGAGTGACAGCTGCCGGGAAAACGAAAGAGGAGGCTGTCATGTTGCTGAATCACAAGGATGCGTTGGATTTTATAGTTCAGAATCCTGATTATCTCTCTGTTTTGTCAGTGGCTCGTATAGAATATTTACATAGCATCCTGGTGAAAGAATTGGATATTGACCGTAACATTCGTACCAGACGTGTCGGCATAACGGGTACTAACTACCGTCCGATAGATAATGAGTTTCAGATACGGGAGGCTTTAGTGCAGACATGCGATCTGGTGAATAGCCGCGAAAACGTATTTGAAAAGGCTTTGCTGATACTGGTTTTGCTCTCATACATTCAGGCTTTTAATGATGGAAATAAGCGGGTAGCAAGAATATCGTGCAATGCCATCCTGATAGCCAACAAATATTGTCCCATCTCTTTCAGAAGTGTTGATTCTATGGACTACAAGAAAGCTATGATCCTATTTTACGAGCAGAACAATCTTTCGGCTTTCAAACAAATATTTATTAGCCAGTTCAGGTTTGCTGTTGAGACTTACTTTTAAATTTGCATATTACAACACAATGAGTATCTGTTGTAAAGATTTATTTGCGCGTTTGGCATTAAGCCGAACAAGACATTAAATGATAAGCTGATCAAAGAACTTATTGAGTTTGATGCTATAGCGGCATAGAACGAATCGGAGGTTTTTCCAAACTATTGTAAAGAGGAATACGGTGATAATAGTACGCGTATTCCTCTTTTCTATCTCTGATTATCTCATGATTCTTCTTATCAGATTTCAACTATGAATTATTCAACATTGAATCTCTGAAGAATAAAGACGGCAGAATCAGCAGGTGAATACGCTCTAAAGTTTTTGTAATTAGCAGGAAAACCTTTGATCTTTATTTTAGCTTTACTCCCAATGACGGTGATATCATATTGAGGTTCAACTATTATATCACAGTTAGCCTTTTCAGTAGCTTTGAAAATAGCTAGGCTTTTGTAAAATTCAAAAGTGCTTTTACCCGGAATAAAGTCTGATTCAAACTCACAGGACACCTTCTCATTTTCTACAATCAAATCTACAAGAGTTGGATTGCTTACAATATAAGGTTTTATGTCTTTGGATTTTGCCGTTCTATATAATACGCCTTGAGTTAAACAGGACGTTAATAGAAGTGGAAAAGTTGCTAACACCAAGATCGATTTAATTGTTTTCATAATTGGAGGATTTAATTGTTTTATTGGAACGAAAATAGTTTTTGTATTTCTGGTAAATTATCAATCTCACGCATGAGCTGGGCTGCTTCTTTCGCACTATTGTATAGGAGGTGCGGCTCGATGGGGAAAGGTTCTTCCTTTAGATCGCCACAGACTATGCGCTGAGTGAGTTTCAGCAGCACAGGGTGGGGCAGGAGGGACGTATCATTCGGACTTTGACTTGATGGACGATGGTAAGGTAATAATATTGAAGTCTATCTCAGAAAACGAACAAGTCCAATCCTCTTCAAGATCTACTTCTATATCCGGCAGAAGATAATCCTCTATATCTGGCAATTCTGCTAGAATTTCTTCATTGGATATCTTTAATCTTTTGCGGATCTTTTTAAAAAAGCTTATTTCAGAATACTCAATTTTATTATCAGCCTCGATAGTTTGAATAGCAAACTTTATTATTTGCAATTCAAACTCTTGTGACAAATCGGTGTGTGATAATTCTTTCAAAAAGTTATTCAAGAAAGCCCTTCCCTGCTGATTGATTTCTGACACATACTGATTTACCTTTTCATTTACATTCAGTCCTATAATAAGCTCAGATTCGGCAGAAAAACGCTTTATCAAATCAATTTCCTCTTTAGCGATTTCACCATCACAAGCCATACAGCAAAAAGCTGTCTTAAGTATTAATTCGTTTGTATCCATTATGTCTACGTATTAAAATCCTACCCTATTCCGTTCTTGTTTGGATTTGTTCCCTTCAAACGCATCTCTAATAACTTCGTGTTTCTTTATCTCCTCTAATGCCACCGTTGGTTTTGAAGAAGAGATAACTCTTTCAAGAGTTTGCATAGTAATCTTCCCCAGCTTTTCGCGAATCGTAACACGTGACGACTTGTCAATCAGGAGCTTTATATCAGAAGAAACAAAGTTCTCCGTCAATTGAGCAAGCTTTTCATAATTAATGCCAAAATCCACCGGACGACCTTTCAGATATAACTCAAACATTACTTTGCGAGCCTCTAAATCGGGAGGAGACACATAGAACTTTTGTTCTAATCGACCGGCGCGAAGAACTGCCGCATCAATCTGATTCGGATAATTAGTACTTGCTACTACAAAGACTCCTGAACTGCCACAATTATCAAGTTGTGATAAAAACTCGTTAACCTCTCCTGCTGCACCACTTTGTAATTGTGATGAATCGCGCTTGGGGACCATCGAATTAATTTCATCAAAATACAAGATAGTCGGTGCTTCCTTACGTGCTTCGTCAAATATTGCTCGAATTTTCTCTTGAGTTCCGTGTACATAGATACTTGCTATATCTGATGTTACAACTTTTTGGAAATTGTATCCGGTTTCTTCCGCAAACTTCTCTGCAAAGAATGTTTTTCCGCACCCCGGTGGACCATAAAGAAGAATGCCGTTTGGCATGTTCAGTTTATGTTTCTTGTACTCTTCTGGATGTTCTAAGAGGTCAATTACATCAAAACGCAATTGATCTTTTAAACATTCCATACCTGCAATGTCAGCAAAGCCATTTCCTTTTTTCAGTGGATTCTCAGCTTTTGTTTCTCTCTCCTTTTGTTTCGTAGCTGATGTCTTTGTCGCGGTTTCACCAACCAATATTTCTCCGTTTAGCGCTTTTAAAAATTCATCGGCTGTTTTAAAACGCACATCAATATCCTGAGCGAGAGCTTTCTTAATAATATTTATCAACTGCTCATCCATCTCAAATAAATCAATATTTGGAATACGTAGTGGCTTCTTTCGTTCCAATATCACAGCATCATCCAATTCAATCTTGTTTGCTTGATATTTTGATAAATCAATATACCACGGCAACATACCAAACAACAACTGATAGAACATGAGTCCTACAGAATACAAATCACTTTGAGGGGTAAAGATTCCATTGAAAGCCTCAGGCGCCATATAAAACGGATTCAATCCTTCTCTCTGAAATGCACGTTGTCCTTGATTAAGGAATCTTGCATATCCGAAATCAATAATCTTTGTTATTGGTGATTCCTTTGATAAATCAAGCATCACATTTTGGACTGTTATTTCATTGTGAATAATTGGATTGGACTTATTATGCATGAACTTTAATCCGTTTAATACCGATGGAGACGACAGCCC
>CAZITT010000069.1:0-3943 GCA_964542235.1 uncultured Muribaculaceae bacterium
CAATTATAGGAGTTTCTCTTAATTTTTGGAATGGATTTATTGTAAATCCTTTAAATCCGGCATCTTTTATACCAAGAGCTTTAGTAATAAATTCAGGAGCTAGCTTTAAAAATGTTAGCATACTTATGACTATTATAATTCTTAACCCTAAACTACTCCCATTTAAAATTGTTTTAACATCATTATTATTAATAAGAAAATTGATAAATCCTAAAGCTATAATTCTAATAAATAAATCGGCATATGTAATACCTACAGTTTTAATCCAATTATTAAAAGTCTCTCTTGTTTTTGCACTTAAATAAGAAGCTATAGGGATTACTGCAATTAATTGTAAAACTGACAATTTAAATGACCTTACCCCTACATCTATAGCTGTTGTTATCATAAATCCAAGCAAAACTATAGATAATACCAAAGAAGGTAATATTTTGAATGTATAACCTTTGTCTGATAAAGTTCCTGGCTTAGAAATTGATTCAATTAGATTATTATAATCACCAGTTTTTGCTTCCTCAACATATGAACAAGCATTATCCTGATCTGATTGAGCTCCTGTTATAAATCCCATAATTCCCCTAATTTCCGGAATAGACAAAGCTCCTCCACTAGCTATGGAAGCTGTTATTGTAAAGGATAGGCTAGCTGTTTTCCAGGCTCCTTTCCAAAAGTCATACCAATAAGACTGTTGTTCCGGTTCAAGTAATGATTTACTGGTACAAGTAAAAAACCCAAACATAAAGCTGTTTGTTAACGCAACACTTGGCTCCACTCTATCATCTGATATACCAAATATATCAAATATAAAATTAGATGATGAGTCCTCATACCCTAAAACTGCCCCTTGAAAACCTCTCATTATTTTAAAACCATATGTATAAAATGATAACATTAAAACTGTAATTAAAATGCTAGTAAGAAGAGCTGATCCCCCTTCTTTTTTATCACTTATTTTATCTGGATCCATTAAATACTGCAAAAGGGCTATTGCTAGCCTAAAAAACATTAAAACTCCTAAAATTACACTAAAACTCCTACTAAATGTAGCAATTGTCGTATCATCTAAAAACTGTTGTCTAGCAATATACAAAATCATATCATAAACTGTTCCAGCTAATGTATATATATCTTTAACTGCATAAAAGAAGAATCTTTCTATTGTTTCCATATATCTTCAAATCTCCTTTCTTTGTTATTATACTCCACAAAAAGAGATATTAGTTAAATCTATTAAACCAAATACCCCTCTTATAATTAGAGGCAAAAATAAAATTAAGACTGCTATTATTATTCTAGATATGGCATCTTTTTGAGCTTTTTTCATTTTATCTTCATTAGAAGCTGTAACAGCAGATAAAATATCTTTTGTAAACATAGTAACTGCCAATACTACTGCAATTATCCCAACTAATTGCATTCCTGGCTTTATATACTTTGTATAAGCTGGATGGTTCAATAATAACGAACAACTCCCACCACCAGTTACTCCATTAACATCTGTTCCTGGTAATGGTATAGCAAAAACATTTATACTAGTGCAAAGAAAAAAACCAAAAATTATTAACATATTAAGAAATTTAATATTTTTCTTTCTCAAAAATAACACCTCTATTTCTTAAGTAGATATACTATCATAACATAAATTATAGCAAAAAAAAAAGCAAATAACAATATTTATTTGCATCTTTAACTATTATTAATCACAAGAACAATTATCAGGGCTTTTAACACAACACCAGCATTTACTATTGGCCGTTTCATCAGATGTCGCTAAACCAATCACACCTTTAACAATTGTAAATGCAAAGAATACTACAACTCCATAAATTATTCTTTTGACAAGCAATGTTTGGGCTTCTTTTATTTCTTTTTCTTCACCAGCCATGACAGCCTTTCCTAAATCAATTGATCCCAATAAAACCAATAAAATAGGTATTGCAATTTGAATTAATTTAATGACCCTTCCTATAAATTGCCAAATTTGTCTTGTTTCGTTACAAAAAGTAGAAATCTCATCTAGTATAAACATTATATCCATAATTTACCTCCATCCACTATATATAGCATACAATAAGTTAACAATAACTGTCAACTAATATTTTATCTATTTTTCAATAATATAGCCACTATTAGTTAATTCTGTTTCAATTTCTTGTTTTGTCATTGTCTTGTAAAAATTTATAATTTTATCTACAAATGAAACCGTGATTGTAGTTTCATTTAGGGTAACACTTTTATAAGCTGTTCCATAAATAGTATTGTCATAAGCATTGTATGCAGCTTTTGCTTCTTTTTCTGTTTCAAAGTTAATATACATTTTTAAGTTAGTAAAGATACCATTTTTATAATAGAAAACGATACTAATATTGTCTTTAACATATTTTATTTCATTATTAGTAGATATTATTTCGATATCTTCATCATCATCATTATTATTATCATAATTCGAGTTATTATTTTTTTTACATCCTATCAACGTAAAAGAAATAAATAAAACTAAAAACAAAATTATTATTTTTTTCATATATCTTTTACCTCCTTTTTAAAACTTAAATATCCCTTTTATTTTTTTTTCTGGATTTTTAAATTTTAAGATTCCTAATTTAACTAGTAAACCAACTATTACTGGATTATCAATTCTTCTATCATCTTGAGGAGGGATACTATAAAAGAATTTTGTATTAGCTTCAACTTGTAAAGCATCTATATCTTTAGAAACTAAAACACAATTATTAAGAACTATCTTTTTACCTCTCATTTTTTCAAATATTTTATAATCTTTTTGTAATAGTTTATTTAATTTAATAATGGAAGGCTCTAATAAATAAATCATATCATTACAGGCTTCTTCAACATTACTATCATTAACATCTACTAATATTACTCTATTATTACTGTTACTTAAAAGAACTTTACCAAAATCTGCTGCTGTTGTAGATATCATGCCTTTATCGTTAAAATAGATAAAATCTTTTTTATCAACTTCTACTGCTACTGTAGGTACTCTTTTACTAAGCTCTTTTTTCATCATATAGATCAAAGTAGTTGCTCCTGAATGAATAGCAAGATTCTTAACTCCAATGATTCTACATCCCATATTATTAACAAGTTGCCCATCACTAGTAGTAAAAGTAATATTTTGAAGATTTGCTACATCTTTATAGGTATTAGGTCTTTCTAATAAGGTTTTTACTCCTTCAATGTTAGTTGTAAAGTTATATATGCCCATTGATACTAATTGTGATAAATAACCTGATGATGTAATCACACTATCAGCCTCATCTAGAAGTAAAATTATTTTATCAGCATCTAAATTTAATGATATTTTTTGGATATTTTTAACATCATTATATCCTTTAATAGCCGTAATATCTAATATTAACTTACTGAAAAAGAAATTAACAAGTTGCTGTAATAAATCATTTACTTCAAATTCGCCATTTAATGATTTAATAACATCAATTGGTAATTTACTAAGCTCTTCGCCATATTTATTGCTAATAATTACATTCATAATTAAACCTCCAGTTTATTATTTAAAGGTAAAAAAGTAACTAATCACGTAACTTTATAAGGGGCTTTAGTATCTTCATCAATAACATTGTCATATAAAGTTTTGGTTTCCCCTTTTATTGGAAAATTATAACTCATGTTCACTAAAGGAACATTAAATTTTACAAAAACAACTACACTATAATACTTGCCTGATGTATCGGTATTTCCTTCATGTTCAGCTATTTCACATCTATTGCCATTATATTCTGAAGAAGTCTCTTCAACAAAAGCGCATTCTCCTTCGATTGAAATATCACTAAAATAATCAGCAATCTTTGCTTGTGAGGTACTATTATAACCTCCATATTTTTCAAGAATGCTAATTACTTGATTTTTTATTCTAAAAGTTTGGGAATAATTTATAACAACTGCCATAAAAGCTACATAA
>CAZITT010000070.1:0-3912 GCA_964542235.1 uncultured Muribaculaceae bacterium
TTGGAAAGCTCGTAGGTCTATACAGGCAGTACACTTAAAAAACAGAGTTAGATTTATTTCTAACTCTGTTTTTTAAGTGTACGTATATCTTTCTAATATTAATATTTTATGCACATTAAGGTTACATAATGTTTATTACACCTGATAATTGGATGTCATTCGCTGATAGGAATACAATTATATCAACAATAACACAATTACAAATAATACATTTAGATATACACAACGCCAAAAAATATTTTCGAAAGATTGGTTCAAGTTTTACTTGGTATATCGTACAAAATTGCCCTTATTATCAAGATATAAATATATCTGGTATTTGGAAAAACAAACAATACAATTCAATCACTACATCACAAGAAAGGAGATATATACCATTATTTTATAATAACATAATACAAAATATACTATTAAAAACAATTGATAATAACGCACTGGAAAAGTTCAATGTCCTAACAAGTAGCGATTTACACCATTACACAAAAAAACAATTAATATCAAATTCACCAGATGAAATATACAACTATAAACTAATACATACACCAAAGCAAACTGTATATGCTTCCAGACCACACAAATACCAAGAAGGTTTCAAAGTATTTATTAGTACAACTGATAAATATAAAGTATTTATTGACCAATGTGGAATGACACAATCAATTGCGTTCATATTATGCCAAGACAAAATACAAGCACAAGAATACAAACGATTGCTAAATCACCCACTCTTTAAATTCATTAATAATATTTGCAGATGGGGCAATTTTAATAACATACGAATTTTACAACATTTTCCAAAACCAAAGTGTGAATATCAAGATATATATAATTTCTTTAATATATCAACAGATGAAATAAAACTAATTGAAGAAAATACAAACTAATCACGATAAATTGGATCACTATTATCACTCAAATATGGATACATTCCATATAATTTGCGAAAATCCTCCAAATATATTGATTCATATGCGTGGAATGTTTGAGTATGTATGGTAACAACCTTATCTAAAATTCTCACATCTATTTTAGTCGTTGGTAATTTAAACCCATACATTTGAATTTGACACCCTTGTTGTAAATAGAAATCAAATGTATTATAAATAAACGCATTTGTTTTTGAACATGAACCAGATTTTCCTCTTTCACGAATATGATGTCAACATAAATAACTACACACACGACCATATAGTCCAGCGCGTGTCCCACCTATTTTTACGATCATGTTATTAATCGTAAAAATATAAATCCACTCACTCTTCTCATTATAAAGTTTCTTATCTATCATAGATACAAATGATATGACTGTTGCGTTAGTACTATTATCTGATATTACTTTCGCAACTAAAATAAACTGGGTGCGTCTTTCATATATATCATATGAAATAACATTTTTTAATTTAATTAGTTTAATCCATGCTTTTGTTGTCATTAATGACAAACGCTTCTCCACGTCTACCAAACCTGATACATCACTACTTGACAAATCTAACTGCTTTATACTTTGGATGATGGCGTCAATATCTTTATTTGTATCATTCGTAGATTTTTGTTTTAAAATTATCTTAATCTTGCTTTTCATTTATCATATAAGACAATATATAATAATTTAAAAATAAATTAATCAATTTTAATAAGTTATTAAAACTGAATTCTTATTTTTATATATATTAAATCAAAAACATAATAAATGACATAATACATGACAACGATTACATCCAAAAAGAATGATAAAATGCTAAAAATTAAGGTAATAAATACTCAATTACCTGTATTTGATATGGGTTTATATTTTTCAAATATAAATACATTCATCAAAAACACACTAACAAGACCACAACACAACAAAGCAACATACGATTTGCTGGATACTGATACAATTAAACACAATAAATTAATCGTTTTGAAATATAAACAATTCCAAATGAAAATTGGAGAAATTTGGCAAGAAATTATTGGACAATATGACACGTTTACCAATTTAGGAAGGGGGCATAATTCTGGTCTTGATATTTTATCAAACAAGAGGAAAATCATAATTGAATTGAAGAATAGAACTAACACAGACAACGCATCAGCAAGAAAATCAAATTTTGATAAGTTGGTAAGGTTTAAAAAGAATAATATGTCATACACTTGCGTTTACGCTTGTATAAACGCTGATACGAAAGAAAAAACAATCAAAGGTGAAAGTAGACTAATAACACACAAAGATGTGAACATTCATTATATGGTTGGTTACGAATTCCTAAAATTCATATTTGATATAAATATGGATAAAGTTATTAGTTTTATGAGAAAGACGATTGAACATCACCTTCATAATGTTCCAATAATTTAACTATTGATAAACCCATAATTCTCGCTAATTCAACAGGCACAGCATTGCCTATTTGTTTGTATTGCGAACTTAAACTTCCTGTAAATACATAGTCATCGTCAAATGTTTGAATTCTCGCGTATTCTCTGACAGTTAGTGGTCTTTCAAATAATGGGTGACATCTTTCTGTCTGCTTCTGTGATGGCGTACATAATAATGTTAATGATGGTTTATCCATAGATAAACGATGTAATATACCCCTTTTACCACCACCTGAATTATAACTATTTCCCAAATAATCTCTTTGGGTTTGTTCTGGTAAATTAACCCAACACCCACCTTGTGGTATAAGTTTAAATAACGTCTTTTTCTCTTCTGGATATTCTGCTCCAATAGATTGTGGAACATCAACAAGAACATCTTTAAGTGCTTTAATATCAGGACTTTCATTTGGAAATTCAATTGGGAACTCAAATGTCTTGTTATATGATTTTAAAACACCTACAATAAATACCCTCTCACGTTTTTGAGGAACACCAAATTTATACGCGTTTAAACATTTATATGTTATGTTGTATAAATTAGGACTTGTAATGTGCTCTATTATAGTTTTAATAGTCAAACCCTTATTATGCGTCAATAAACCTTTGACATTCTCTATCATAAATACTTTGGGTTTAATAATATGAACAATTTCTATAAATTTATACATTAAATCACCTCTGGGGTCATTTAATCCTTTTCTTAACCCTGCTTGTGAAAAAGACTGACAAGGTACTCCACCTGTCAACAAATCAACATTACCAATATATGGTGTATAATCAATACTTTCCATTGGACCTTGAATAATATTAACATCATGATGGTTTGTTCTTAATGTCTCACAGCAATCACCATTCATATCATTCAATAGTAAAGGTTTAAATCCTGCTTTAATTAACCCAGTGCTTAAACCACCAGCACCAGCACATACTTCGATAAAATTATATTTTGTGTGTTGATAATTATTTTTTATTTTAATACTTATTCTTGGTTTAATATAAGAAGCCATTGACATATATGTAAATATATAATTGTGTAATTTAGTGATTATCAATTTTTTAAAAATTTACAATAGACACTTAACAACATATTTTTGCGATACTGTGGCGTCATTGTCATTGTCAGACATAACAGAACTTGACAATTTCTTTTTTAAACGCTCTATTTCTTCCTTATTCTTGGCAATTTTTTGCGTAAGATTAATATTTTCATCTGTCAATAGCTTAATTTTATCACTGACTGATTCACATTTTGGTTGTGGTGTTTGCTGTTGTGGTTGTTGTGGCGTGTGTTGCGTTTGTTGTTGTGTATGCGATTTAACCATACATAATTTAGGAAATTTCTTTTGAAACCATGGTTGCTGTTGACACCAAACAAAATATGAATTGTCATTGGTAAGAACTGATAATGGTTGGCCTTTATACTTACCAAATGTAACTATTGTTTCGTGATTCATATTAAGATATAAGATATATAATATAAGATGGCAAAGTTGATTTCAAATTTTTATAATTATATTCCAAAAAGAATAAAACATATTCAAATTGGAA
>CAZITT010000071.1:0-3833 GCA_964542235.1 uncultured Muribaculaceae bacterium
CCACCGACAAGTACCGCAGTGAAATATGGCAATGCAATAAGCGTTTTGAAAACCGTAAGCTAGGCGTTAAATGTGATACACCCTATCTAGTTGAGGACCACATTAAGAAGTCCTTTATTAAAGCATTTAACTTGCTTAGTAAAGATAAGAACAAAGTCCTGAATCACTGCAAAGAATTTATTTCGATTCTTGATAACACTGAGGAACTTAATCACCTAATTGAAACGCAAAGTACTGAAGTTGAAGTGCTAGCAAATATGGCTAAAGTGCTGGTTGAAGAAAACGCCACGACAGCAATTGACCAGGCCGATTACCGAACTCGATACGAAGCGCTCGAAAAAAGGTATCAATCTGAACAGGAAAAATTAGACGATTTAGTTAAAGAAAAAGTGAGGAAAATCGCTCAAAAGTCAGCAATTGAGGTGTTCATCAAAAATGAAATTCATCATATATGAGAAACAAAGCAGCAATAAGAATTTTAATAAAGTTCGGTGTAAAATATAGAATGTAAAATTACTGCTTGTTTGATCATATAAGGAGCATTCAACGATATGGTAGGTTTAAGCGCAATGAGCTATTTCACTTGTAAACTACGTACCGATGACTCCGAACGGAGCCTACACAAACAAAGCATATAGCCGAACTACGTACTGCCATAGAAAACGTCATATCACAAAAAATTTAGACACCGTAACTCAAAGGAGGGTTATGGTGTCTTTTCGTCTTAAACTCAAATCAAGATTTCTTGTTGTGTTTAATGCATCGGACCATTTTGGCTCGGTGCGTTTTTTTATTCAATCAATTTATAGGTTTTTCAGACTAAAATCCGGGCGTTCACCGCCGTCTGTCCTTTCAATCAGTGCATAATCCGGCTCATCCGGACGGTGATTCCGGAGTTATCCGGACGGTGATTCCGGAGTTATCCGGACGGTGATTCCGGAGTTATCCGGACAGCGATTCCGGAGTTATCCGGACAGCGATTCCGGAGTTATCTGGACGAGGGAAGCCTCATGAATGTAACATATTGTAACAGGGGAAAACGACCACTACAAGCGGAAAATGTCCGGCGGAGCCGGAATGTAGCCGAACAAATCGGATTGCCATTGTAAGGAGAGGTCACAGCATAACTGCTGCTGCAGCCGCTTGTGTGCAAATATGCCCAAGACAGCGCCGTCGGTCAAGGTCGGCGTAGTCGTGCATTTTAGCCTTGACCGGCGGTGTGGTCTTGGGTATCCTGCGGCAGCGGCTGAGAGCGGGTTCGTCTTCGGGATGGCCCATCCGGCTTTAGCCGGTAAGCATTGTGAACAAGCCGGTCAAGAATTGCATCAGCAATGGTGGAATCGGCATACAATGCGTGCCACTCTGAAACAGGCAGCTGCGCACAGATAACCGTGGAGCATAAGCCTACGCGATCCTCGATCACTTCCAGCAGATCACGTCCTTGGTCTGCGGTAAGCGGTGATAGACCGAAATCATCTAGAATTAGCAGTTGCGCTTTTTTCAGTGTGCGAAGCAAACGATTGTAATTACCATCGCCGCGTCCGACCGACAGGTCGGCGAGCAACCTGGAGACGCGATAGTACCGAGTTTTAATTCCCATCCGGCAAGCTGCGTCTCCGAAGGCGCAAGCCAAATAGGTTTTGCCTGTTCCCGTTGCGCCGGTAATAATCAGATTTCTAGCCTCTTTTACCCAGAGCAGGCCGGATAATCGCGCCATCTCAGTTCGATCAAGTTTTCGGGAAGGATCATAATCCAAATCTGCAAACGAAGCATTCTCCCGTAGTTTTGCCTGTGCCAGCAACTTTTCCGTACGATTGTTTTCCCGAGACAGCCATTCAGTATCTACAATCATGGAAAAGCGCTCCTCAAAGGATAGTGCCCGTATATCAGGCGCTTCCATTTGCCGCCTGTATTCTGCGGCCATAACGGATAAGCGCATGCCAACCAGTTTTTCTGTCGTTTGGTATTCTAACATGCTGCTCACCTCACAGATAGTAGGCAGCGCCGCGAACATTACTGTGTTGCGGCAACGGGGGGAGACCCTTTTCTTCGTTGCAAAGATCCATTCCGTTTTTCAGGATGTTTTTCACCGTAATGTACAACGGGCTGTTCAGCGCCAATGCCCGATTACAGGCGTGCTCCGTACGTTGTGCACCATATTTCTCAGCTAACCGAAGGATGCCCATACAGGAACGGTAGGCTTGCTCCTCACAAGGATAAGCATCCAATAAGGCGGCAATCATTTTCTCCGTGTACATGCCCACCTGTTTCGCCCAATGCCGGTACCGCTCGCCGTCAAACTCTTGTTGTTCATGGAATGCCCTGTGGTTGTTCGGCATGTGTTGCGGATCTGTCACATATCGCATGCCATGGTTCCTGCGTGGATGAGTTGCTACGCGCTGCTTGTCCCGATTAAAAATCTCTACCGTGCGTTCAGTTGCGCGCAGTGTAACTTGCTGGTGATATAGGGCATATGGAACCGAATAGTAGAACCCTTTATACTCCACATGATAATTATCAGGTACCCGCCGCACAAGAACATCGGCAATCTCAAATGGCTTTGAAGGCAGCGGTTTCAGCGCCGGTTGATCTTCCCCACAGAACACACTGTAGCGGCTGCCTTCCCGCTTTTGAAACGGACGCTGTGAAAGCTGTGCAATGCGTTCTCTGACATGCATGTTCAGCTCTTCAAAGCTGAAATAGTGCTGCTTTCGGATTTCTGCTAGCAACCATGTTTCCAGCCATCCTACACTTTGCTCTACAACGCTTTTATCTCGGGGCGCCTTGACTCGAGCGGGCAGAATTGCCATTCCGTAATGCTCTGCCAACTCCCGATAGGCAGGGTTGATTTCCGGGTCGTAATACCTTGGTGACTTCACAGCAGTCTTGCAATTATCCGGTACTAAGATTCTTGGTACGCCGCCGTAATACTCTAAGGCGCGTACATGTGCGCCAATCCAACTGATTTGTGTTTCGTCCGGAAATGCTTCTACAAATGGATATCCACTGGTGCCTAGAACGCTCACGAAAAAATGTGCTGCGTGTATCTCGCCTGTAGCACCGTCAACAACGCACAGCGGTGCTTCACCCATCCAATCTACAAAAAGCTCCTTACCGGCTTCCCGCTCCATATGCATTGTGACATTCTGTCGTGCGTCACGTTTGCTCCAACGCCGGTACTTCTCGCAAAACTGGCTGTACTGCAATCCATCCGGATGCTGCTTTATGTACTGCTCTTCCCAGATGTACCGCAAATTCATGTGATGGTATTGCTCAAGCTCTTTCTGTATCGCTTGATAATCCGGTTCCGGCTTTTGCCCTTTACGACCGTAATAAGCCGGATACAGAACCCGTTGCAGTGCCTCGTCGCTCATCTGCCGGGTTTTCTCGTAGTCCAAGCCGTGCGCTTTGCACAGTCGCAATGTGTCGCCGACGGTTGACCTCCCAATTCCGGCACCTGTTGCGATTTCCGTGTACGATAACCCCATCTCTCGCAACCGCAGTATCTCCGTGATTTTCATGTTAGTTGTACACCTCATATTCTTTCCCCTTTAAAATGGCGTTACACCATTCTAAAGGCTTGATTTTCATGAGGTCTATCCCCGTCCGAATATCTCCGGATTCCGCGTCCGAATGTAACCGGATTCTCCGTCCGAAAATCTCCGGATTTCGCGTCCGAATATCTCCGGATTATGCACCGCGATGGTGATGAGTGGTGGGCAGAGTAAACGCGGCTTTAGTAAGTGGGTTTTTGGGCGGGTTTTTGGGGTCTCAAAGACAAACAAAAAGACTAGATATAATCTAGCCTTTTTCGTGCCAAGAAGCGACCAAAC
>CAZITT010000072.1:0-3779 GCA_964542235.1 uncultured Muribaculaceae bacterium
TGAAACTTGTGAAACAAAGAAGAGAAGGAAAAAATGTATTTTACTCGTTGGATGATGAGCATGTACTTCATATTTTGAAAATTGCTGTTGAACATAATAAACACGATTAACTGGAGGATAGAATAATGGCTAATACAAATACGATTTGTACAACAAAGGTTTCTCGGTTATACATTTCTATTACATTCCAAAAAGCATCAGCGTTCACTAGTTAATCTAGTCTTTTTTAGAATTTTGTTTTTTATTTCCTTCAAGCTTTTTAAATCCCCAAAAAATCAGTCCACTGCATATTATTAATCCAATTATTGCAGGAATAATAATAGTTTTTCCTGATTCTCCGGCATTTTGAATACTCCATACTATCTTTCCTGTAGCCATTAAAACTACCACAGCAAGTCCTATTATTAAACTACGTTTCCAAAAAGCAAGTCCTAATGCGAAAAACGAAATTGGAACCGTAATAATCAGCATTACTTTTTTATAATTCCAATTGCCATATAACCATTCTTTTTCAAACTCAAGAAATGCCTTAACATTTTCGCTCACGAATTCCGGTTTATTAAACCAGAACATACTTGTAAAAAGGCAGAATATGGTTATCGAAATTCCTGTCCAGCTTCGTTTGTATGCAAAAAAACAAAATGGTATCAAAAATATTGGTCTTATATACCAACTCCATTGATTGTGATGTCTATCAAAAACCCAGTCAAAGAAGATTGGATTTATCATTGCTACAATCAAAAATAAAATAGTCAATCCCCCAAAAAACAATGCGATTAATTTATCCTGATTAATTGTTTTCATATTTAAAATGATAAGAGTTAATATATTATCCTACTAATCCAAACATAAATGCAATAAACCCAAGTGGAAGAATTTAGCTGCACCACCGAATGCTTTTGAAATACTTGCTAATACAAGCAAAGTTATAAGAATTTATCGTATTTATATCATTGATGTATTTAAAAATTAAACGTGGTGATGCCCAAATCTTTGTTAATGCCTATTTATCAGATAGTTTTGTTTAATGTGTAAGGTGAAGGGTTAGGGGTTAGGGGTGAGGGGCGTGATCACAATGCGAATCCCACGGGCGAAACAAAAATCAAAGGACCAAACAAGAATAACCTCATTTAGTCCCTTTAATCTGTGATTGATCAAGTATCAATATATTTGCGGAAAGAGAGGCTCATCGCACCTTGCTCTAACTGCTTTATAATCAATGCCTATAAAACCGTAAATCTTTATTGTTAGCGATTTTCCACTTCCAACTTTTCAGCGTTTTTCGTCGAAATTCACACTCACAAAGGTAAGCAATTTCTTTGGGATTCGAATTATATATTTTTCCTTTTTATCTGATAAACACCTTTCTTATGGAAAGAGCGAATAAGGCAATACTTTTGCGGAAAATACTACCCGAAGCGTAGCGCAGGCGTGGAGATTTTCCGTAAAACCCGCAGGGCTTGGTGTTGACGTTTCGTTCTTGGAATATACCTTTGTGTTCAGATAATAAAAAAATACATCCTTTGTCAATCTGTTCTTCTTTATGTTTTTATCGCCTCTCTTATTGTTTCTATAAAACTCTTTTCAATCAAGGCTTCATTAGGGATTTCCGAAAATGCTAACGGCGTCAATTCGTTCTGATATGTTGAACGCAAATTTGTCCACAAAGCCGGAAAATCTGTTAGTAGTGGCGAATCCTTAACCGCTTTTGTCTGCCAACCATGTGGTTCGTCAAATTCTTGTTGGTCGTGGATTAATAAATCTGACAAATCATATTGAAATTCAGGAGATTGCAAATGTTTTGCACATTCTTCATCTTTTGTCAAATAATACAAGTCGTAAAAATGGCGGATTTTCGTTGCCAATTCTTTTGACGGATTTTCGGAAAAGGAGAAACGAATAAGCGACACTAACTTTTCAAGCATAGTGCGACGTTTGTCTAAAATATTTAATTCAAATTGCTGTAACCCATATTCTTGTATTACTCCCACTTGATTAGTTGCTGTTAGAAAATCTGCGATAAATGAAGTAATTTGTTTTTGTACAAAAGGATAAGGATTAGCAAATGAGTTGATTTCAACAATAATACGTTTTTGTACATTCGTTACGAAACGAGTATTTATGTCGCTTGGATATTGAAATAGTGATTTCCGATAGACAGAACCTTTGCGAGTTACGCCCTGTTCTTCAATTTCTGTCAAATCAGTGGTAATCGCTTTTTCAATCTTGCGGATTTTGGTTTTTAGAGCGTTGCCCGTCAGTTTTTCGTCAAGCAGTGCAATATCAATGTCTTCCGAAAAACGCTTAATTAAACGATATCCTTTTGTGAGCGAAGTTCCACCCTTGAAAACTACGCTGTTTACGTGAGGAGATTGAGACAGATTGTCGAGGATAAGCGTAATCCAATAGTCTTTCTCAATAAATTCAGGTAGAATACCGAAATATGTTGCCGTCAATCGAATTAACTCGCTAAAATCCTGTTTGTTCGTATGCAGTTTCATTGAATGTTCCATTTTTTTTGCGTTGGTAAAATCTTGTCTGATATGCTTAATTTATAAGCTGTTATCGGATTGAGTTTTTTGAACAACATTGCCGTGTCTTCTTGCGGATTAATTGTTTCAAGTATCGCTCCCAAAAGCGCGATTGTTTGCGGAGTATATTTCAATGCTAGCTTTTTTATTCTTATTATTTCTTGTTTATCAAGCTTTTCTATCAAGTATATTAAACGCTGGCAAGCATTATCAGGTGTTGTGTCGGGAATATTTTTGAAAAAGCGTAAACAATCAAGCAAACGCAAAAGTGGGATGTTCTCTTTTGTAATAGTATTATCCTGCCGTATGAAGCGAATGCGATAAATACCACGAACAATAGCCCTTTTTTCTTTCCGCATTCCTATTTCTAAAATAGCGGAAACTTGTGTGGTAAGTGCAAAATCGTTGAAAGCGGAATAACCGGTTACGTAACCTATCAACTTACCTTCTTTTTGAATTAAGTCTTTTACAATTTGGTAGGTATCAGGTGGCAATTCGCCGAATTTACTTATTTGAGGTTTGTAAAATCTACCCTTCGACAATTTACGCAAATAGCCTGTTGCAACAAAATGATTAAGTATTTTGCTGACACCTTTAGGATCTTCTACCGCCATAGGAAAATCACTAATGGTAAAAACATATCCTAATTCAAATTTGTCAATTATATTCTTAATGTCGTCTATCATTTGAAGTTCATTTTTATGAGTTTATGCCCGCATAAACTCGTAAATTAAGTTACGAAGTTGCATGTCTATTTTGGGAAATAGCCTCATAATAAAGATTTTTCTTCCTCAACTACATCTTCTTGGAAAATTTTGCCAATTTTGTCAAGCATCGTTTGAATTTTTCCTTGTTCTTCAGCAGAGAGATTACCAAAATCAGTATCTTCAAATGTGTTTCTTTCTAATAACTGACGAACCATTTCTACATAAGAAAAATCTTCAGCAGTTGTTCCTCTTTGAAGTTGAAGAGAAATTTCATTATTTTCGTCTTTGGAAAAGAATAGTTTCATATTATTCAGTGAATTTTTTAAGATTATATTTCTTGACACGCTTTTTTATCGAAGATTTTCCACCATCAGTAATTTCCGCAATGTAATCAACAACATATTTTCCATCAAAAGTTATATTTTGCCCTGTTGCAGAAGAAAATGCACTATTTAAATTAAAAGCAAAATAATTTGCAAAATCTCCACTTAAAGCAGTGGTCGCATTTATATTGTTTGTCAAATCGTAAACAACAGTAGAA
>CAZITT010000073.1:0-3742 GCA_964542235.1 uncultured Muribaculaceae bacterium
GTGGTAAACCGTTATTCGCTAAAGTAGAAGATTTACCAGTTAACCCATTAGTTGATAAACCTAAAGAAACTTGTTCTTGTGGAAATAATGATTTTGTTCCTGAGGTTGATGTTATGGATACTTGGGCTACTTCATCAGTTACACCTTTAATCAATATGAGATATAAAGAAAAAGAAAATTATGAAAATATTTTAAAGCCAATGAGCTTAAGATGTAATGCTCATGACATCATAAGAACATGGGATTTTTATACAATTGTTAAGAGTTTTTATCATTTTGGCATGAAGCCATGGAACAATGTAATGATTTCTGGTTTTGTTAGAGCTGATGATGGCGGTAAAATAAGTAAAAGTAAAGGAAATAATAGTATTGAGCCACTTGACATTATCGATAATTATTCAGCAGATGTAGTTAGATACTGGGCTTCATCTGGAAGATTAGGAACTGATATAATATTTAGTGAAGAAACATTAAGTAGAGGTAGAAAATTAGTAAATAAATTATGGAATGTATCAAAATTTATTGAAATTAATCTACAAGGTTATCAAGATAAAGAGTTTAATGATTTTCAGTATATTGATAGATGGATATTAGGAAAATATCAAGAAATGAGAGAAGGATTTATCAAATATTTAGATGACTATGAAGTAGGCCTTGCACTAAATCATTTAGAAAAGTTCTTTTGGAATTTTTGCGATAATTATATTGAAATTGTTAAACATAGATTATATCGACCAGAGGAATTTGGTGAGATACCTAGATATTCTGGGCAAAAAACTTGTTATATGATCTTATATAAATTACTTCAAGATTTTTCGATATTCTTTCCTTTTGTTACGGAAGAGATTTATCAGGAATTATATCATGAAAAAGAATCTATTCATTTGACGAAAATGGAATCATTTAACTATAATTTTGATGAAGAAAAAAAATATGGCGATATTATTTGTGAAATAATAAGTATCGTTCGAGGTGAGAAAACTAATAAAAATGTTTCTTTAAAAACACAAGTTGAATTGTTAGATGTATCTTTAGAATCTAAATTAAAAATAGCTTTAGAAGGAGCATTAAAAGATTTTAAAGCAACTTTATTTATTAAAGAATTAATTATTCATGATAATCAAAAAGGATATATAGTTAATGAAATAAAATTAAATTTAGAAAATAAATAAAAAGACTCTAAGAGTCTTTTTCATTTTCCTTTAATTTTGTATATGTTCTTATACTATTTTCTAATACTTTATAATAATTAGTTTCAAGAATCATTCTTGATATTTTATATTTATCATAAATAGTATTATTAATATTTTTTACATAAGAGGTAGAATCAAAATTTTCATCAATATTACTAACAGGATAAAAAGTTTTATTAATGCTATTATATCTACCTTTATCAGTAATAAAGCTTCGGTTAGAGTAAATGACAAGAGGATCACTATTAGATAAAATATCTCTTCCCATTAATAGTCTTGAATCATAACTAACTCCAAACAAATTAAGAATTGTAGGTAAAATATCCAAACTGCTACCTATTTTGTTAACGGCTACTGGCTCAGTCATTTCGGCATTCCAAACGAGAAAAGCCGACCTATGCATTTCAAAAACTTTATCTCTTTTATAACCTGATAGTTCATTTATTTCATTTAAGTTTAATCCATATGGATAATGATCACCACTAATTACAATTACAGTATTTTCAAGTTGACCGGCTAATGCTAGCCTATTTATTAATTCCTCAATTGCTTTATCAAGTTCAATATTAGCAGATAAATATCCTTTCGCTTTATCTGAATAACTTAAATTTTTAACTTTGCTCCAGTTCCTGTTGACCATTGAATTGCCAGTTCTCGTATAATTCAAGTGACCACTAACAGTCATATAATAGGTAACAAAATTAGTATCGTTAATATATTCACTAGTAGTAGCATTTATCATCTCAAGATCGCTTTCAGGCCATCTACTACAATTAATTTTTAATCCTTTTTTACAAGCCTTGTAAGAATTATATCCCATGTTATTCATGAAGATATCACGATCGTAATAATTGTAATTGTGATCATGATAGGCTTGACTAGAATAACCTAACTTTTCAAAAACATTAGCATAAGAATAGGGATGATATTTTATTTTAGCCATACTCCAAACCCCTTCTTTAGGAATTAACGATGTATCTGTTATATATTCGCCATCAGCAGTTGAAACAGGAAAGATTGGAGTATAAAAATTATTAAATTGAAAGCCTGTATTGTAAAGCATATACAAAGTAGGAGTAACATCTTTTCTAATAGCTAGATTAGAAAAAGCTTCAGCGACGAAAACAATTAAATTTTTACCTTTAAACATGCCAGTATATTCATTTTTTTCACTAGCTTTTTGTTTAAATATATATTTATGGATTGTTTTAATATTGTTGTTTTTTTCGTTTTGAAGCAGATAATCAAAATCGATATCCAATGAATTGTATTCTATTTTTTCTTCTTGTTTTACTTCACCATTTTCATTAGTATCTAGTGCTTTATCCTCAAAACCAAAGATAAATCTTTGCATGTCTAATCTAAAAGTTGTTAGCATTCCAATATTTTGAGCGGTTAATAAAGGAGAATGGACATTGTAATACAAATTTTTATTTGAATAAGTATCTTTAGTATCAATATTTCTAATCATAACAATGACTAAAACTTGAACTAAAAAAGCTAAAATTAAGATCAACATTAAATATTTAAATTTAATGGGTTCAAAATTAAACATTTTAATAATCGATCCAATAATTAAAATTATAATAGGTAAAACAAATAATAAAATTATTAGGTAATCAACTTTAATGACATCAACAATTTTTAACCAAAATTGAAAAATTTGGCCTCCTGTAGTAAATGAAAAGAAAGAAATAAAAGCTTGATAAACTTGATAATAAATAAATTGAGCGATAAATAATGCATTAATAAAAGAAAATAAGATAAAATATAAAACTTTATTTAAATTTTTATTAAAAATAGCAGTTATTAAAAATATTAATAGAGCAATTGGAATGGAAAATAAAGTTGTATAAATAAAATTAACAGTTAAGTGATTAAAGATACTTAAATTAAATATCAGTTCTAAATAAATAATCCAAATAATTGAAAATAATAAAGTAGGAATTTTTCGTTTCATAATGTCAAACTCCTTATATTGTTATTATACTATATTTATTGTAAAATTGAAAATAGTATAATATAATAAAAATATAGTTTTGGAGGTATAGAAATGAGATTAAGCGACCTAAATATCAAAAAAATAAATTTAAATGATGTTGATAAGAATTATTCAGGACAAGATATATTATTCAAATTAGGAGAGTTATATCAATTTGAAAGTGGTATATATGGATATGGCAACCTATGGACTAAATTAGAAAGAATTGTAGAGGATATTATCATAAATGAGTTAGATAAAGCTGGGTGTATTCAAGTGGAATTTCCAAAGTTACAACCAAGAAAAATATGGGATCAATCTAATCGTTGGGGTCTGTATACAAAAGAGTCTGATATCATGTTTACAATAAATAATAATTTAGGGGAATATGGACTTGCTCCAACAGCAGAAGAATGTGCTACGATATTTGGAGCAAATAGATTGTTATCATATAAAAATCTACCTGCTACATATTATCAAATAAATGAGAAATTTAGAAAAGAAATTAGAACTAGGGGTTATTTGTTTAGACCAAGAACTTTTGTAATGATGGATGCTTATTCTTTTG
>CAZITT010000074.1:0-3689 GCA_964542235.1 uncultured Muribaculaceae bacterium
CTTTTTGTATCGCAAGATAGTGCCTCCAAAGTGTTGTAAAAGTGTATTAAAAATGGTAGCATAAAAAATTATAAAAAAGTTAAATAAATACATCTCTAAAATATCTGCGGAGCAACATAATATGGGGAATAACTAATGTATTAAAAATGTATCAGAAATGTATTACAAATGTATGTGATAAAAATACTAGACTTTCATTAAAATAAGCAGTATTGTGTTATCAACTAGTGAGATTGTGGGCTGAGAAAATAGATGAGTAAAGCCCCATTAAGAATTTGTCGAACTCAGTCGAAAGATTGGGTTCTTTGTCAATATAAGGGAGGTTTAAAATGTTAGATTTTAATAAAGAAATAAAATTATTTATGATTTTTGATATATTAGGAGATACTGAAAGAACAGGCCCTTTGCTTTGGAAAATAGATAGAAAAAGATTAGAAGATATTAAAAATCATGAAATGGATTTATTAATTATATTGAGAATTATAAAAAAACATCTTCCTACAAATCTAGATTACAATAAAAATGGCAGATTATATAATGTGCCATGATTTACCAGAAGCAATTACTGGAGATATAACTAAATTTGAAGGTATAACAGATGAAGAAATAAAAAGAGTTACAGATATTGCAATAAAATATCTATCCACATTTTTTAATGATGTATTAGATTTTAATAGTATATTAAATGGGTATGAAAATAGAGTAGATATTGAATCAAAAGTGGTTCATATGTTAGACAAAATTCATTCATCAATTACATTTATTAAATATCAAAGTGAAAAAAATGTTGATATGAATCATCCAGGTATTATGCCTGAGTTAAGAAACCATCCGTTTGTAGTTACAAAAATTGCAGAAGGTAAAGATTTAGCAGATATATTTTTTGAATTTCATTTAAAAGCAGTTAATATAACGGAAGAAGAATGTGAACGTTATAATATTAGTAGTGAAGAAGCAAATAGAATAGTTGAGGTTATAAGAACATTTGCTAATGAAATGTATAATCAAAAACAAAATGGTACATTATTTGATATTAGAGAAGGCTTTCCACCTGAAGGGATGAAATATAACAGGAATAAAATTAGTATCGAGAAAGAAATTTAAAGGGGTCTTCTAATGCATAGTAGCATAGCAAGATAAAATATATATCAAAAGGGTTTGATAAGTTTTTAGGGAAAAACTTTAATCCACAAAAATTTGACTGAATTTTGAAATTATTTTTTAATATACTGGGAAAAAATGAATTTATACTTGAATATTCATTTATATTTTGTTAATATAGTATACAATTTAATTAGGAATTATTTATCGACACTCAAAAATAGCAGTATTCGATAATTATACATTTAAGGTGACGATATCATTTTGTCACCTTTTAAATTGATAGAAAAGAAAGGAGAAAATTATGAAACCAGATAATTCAAAGCGAAAGGTAGAAATTGCATTTGCTCGGTTAATCGGACCTCTTGCAACAGTAACGGCTTTGGAATCATATAAAGAAGCACATCAAGAGTATAAAGAATTATTATCTATTATACTTAAATGGTCAGCTGATTATATGATTACACGAAAGCTGTCCTTAATACATCGTGAAGAACTGTTAGATGTTTATAACAAATTAGAGAACTTGAAAAGCAGAGGGTTATTTGATTCTCATCTTGGCGAAGAAAGTGAATTAGCTGATGAAATAGTCATTTGGATGTGGGAAGTAATGGAATTAAGAAAATCAGAAATAGAAAAGGATAGGAAGAAATAATCATGGATTTAAAGTCGAAAGGCTTTTAATTAAGGATAGAATCATTTTGTGCCTCGTGAGGCTCCGGCTTTCTGTCCGCGCGGTCAACAATGATGGTTCTCGTAAATACAACAATTCGTATAGACGCAATGCAGCCGCCCGCCCAGATTCGCTTTTGAAGAGATTTTTAAAATAGTGAATCTAAAAAACAGGTTTGAGAAGTGTATTTTAGGAAAAATACATCTGTACCATAAAGCGAAGGGATTTTTCTCTTTTCTAACCGCTAAAATATTGTTAAGTGCGGTGGAAGAATTAGAATACTCACACAAGCAATGGTAGGTTTAACCTATTCTTTGTAAGTTATAAGGAGTATTTTTTTAAAGGGGTAGTATATGCAATTAAATGAAATTTTTACATTTGAAAATTTATATAGAGCTCATAAGAAATGTAGATTGTCAAAACAACATAAAAGAGAAGTAATTCAATTTGAAATTGATCTAAGCAAGAATATTACTAATTTAATTAAAGAATTTCAAAATAAAACATATAAGGTTGGAAAATATAGGGAGTTTACAATTTATGAACCCAAAAAGAGGTTAATTGAAGCCCTTTCTTATAAGGATAGAGTAGTTCTTATGTGTTTTTGTGAGCATTCAATTATTCCTAGAATTGAAAAAAGATTAATATTTGATAATGTTTCATGTAGAAAAGGTAAAGGTACTCTATTTGGAATAAAAAGACTTGAAAAGTTTTTAAAAAAAGAATATTTTAAAGAAGGAAATAATGATATATATTATCTAAAATGCGATATTAAAAAGTATTTTCCAAGTATAAATCATAGTATTTTAATTGAAAAATTAAAAAAAATAGGTTTTTCTAAAGATGAAATGTGGTTTATTGAAAAAATTATAAAAGAACAACCTAATATTGATGTTGGCTTACCGCTTGGTAATTTATCTAGTCAGTGGTTTTCCTTGTTTTATTTAGATAGAATTGATAGATTTATACGAGAAGAGTTAAAAATAAAAGGTTATGTAAGATACATGGATGATATGATTTTAATTCATAGAGATAAAAAGTATTTGCAAATTTGTCTTGATAAAATCAAAGAAATCTGCCTTAATGAATTAAATCTTTCATTAAATGATAAAACGCAAATAGGCAAAATTTCAAATGGAATAGATTTTTTAGGATTTAATCATTCCTTAACAAAAAATGGGAAAGTTATTAGAAAATTAAGGTCGTCATCAAAAGTCCGTTTAAAAAGACATTTAAAGACATTATCAAAGTTAAGATTAAAAAATATTGTTGATGATGAATATGTCAATGTAAGAAAAAATGCATTTTATGCGCATATAAAACATTCAAGTAAAAATAATAATTTAAAACAAAAAATTCTTGGGAAATAAGTAGTTAATTTGAGAAAAAAATAATTATTATTAAATTTAAATGAACCTTATTTTATTAAGGTTCATTTATTTTCAATATATAAATAATATTAAACTCTGGTATTAGCTCTTCCAGTTTGATCTTCTCTAAATTTTTCTAAATCGTGATCAATTGATTTAAGAGCTTTAGTTGCTTTATCGATATCTCCAGCATTTAAAAGTTCTATTGCAATCTTATTTTTAGTTTCAATTGGTAGAGAATCCATAATACCACTGTTAAACCAAAATGAAAAATCTCTAATATTTGCTACTAAGCCATCAATTAATTTTGGATCAGTATAAGATCTATTTAATGATTCTACATCTGGTACTAATGCCAAGTAATTAATTTTTTCTATCATTTCTGATGATTGCAATTCTCGTTTAGCTATTTTTTGCAGTTGTAAAATTGTATCAATAACAAATCCATTTCTAAATAATTCAAAATCGCCATCATTTAGCTCATCATTTTCCTTTGCTTCTTTAACTTTAAATAAGAAATCAACAAAATCATTTCTTTCTTCAGA
>CAZITT010000075.1:0-3655 GCA_964542235.1 uncultured Muribaculaceae bacterium
GATTTTTTTACACCTGGAATTTGTCCTTTATGAGCAAGTTCTCTAAAACAAATACGACAAATACCATATTTTTTTAATACTGAATGTGGTCTTCCACATCTATTACATCTTGTATATTCTCTAGTCTTAAATTTTTGTGGTTTTTGTGATTTAACAATCATACTTTTTTTTGCCATTTCATTACCTCCGTTATTTCTTAAATGGAATTCCTAATAATTTTAATAATTCATAAGCTTCTAAATCTGATTTAGCTGTTGTTACTAAAACTATATCCATTCCACGAACCTTTACAATATTATCGAAATCTACTTCCGTAAATATTAATTGATCAGCAATACCAATTGTATAATTACCTCTTCCATCAAATGCTTTATTTGGTAGACCTCTAAAATCACGAGAACGAGGAAGTGTAATATTTATTAACTTATATAAAAAGTTATACATTGCATCTCCTCTTAATGTAACTTTACATCCGATTGATTGCCCAGCTCTTAGTTTAAATGAAGCAATTGATTTTTTAGCTTTTGTAATTAATGGTTTTTGACCAGTAATTGCTTCTAAATCTGCTAAAGCCCCATCTAATAGTTTTGAATTATGTGATGCATCACCACATCCAATATTTACCACTATTTTTTCTAATCTAGGAGCTTGCATTACTGACTTATAATTAAATTTTTTAACTAATGCTGGTTGTACTTCTTTAATGTGTTTTTCTTTTAATTGATTCATATTCTTCCCCCTATTTCTCCTTCTTCTTTTTTGTAACTTTAGGTTTTAATTCCTTAATAGGTTTTTCTTCTTTTTTAGTATTTGAAATAATTTTTACATTTGAGGCATTAATTTTAGCTTCACGATCAATTATTCCACCATTTTTCTCGGCTCCACTAGGTTTAAGATGCTTTTTTATTAGATTTAAGCCTTCAATAATTATTTTATTTTCTGTTTTAAAGGTTTTAATTACTTTACCTTCTTTGCCTTTTTCAGAACCAGTAATTACTTTCACTTTATCTCCAACTTTTATTTTCATATAAACCTCCTATAAAACTTCTTTCGCTAAAGAAATAATTTTCATATAATCTTTTTCGCGAAGTTCTCTTGCGACTGGGCCAAATACTCTAGTCCCTATTGGTGTTTTATCATCTTTAATAAGAACACAAGCATTATCATCAAATCTTATATAAGAACCATCTTCTCTTTTAACGGGTTGTTTGGTTCTTACAATTACTGCCTTTACTACTTTTCCTTTTGGAACAGTTCCAGTAGGAATAGCCTTTTTAATAGTACCAACTACTACATCTCCAAGATATCCAAATTTAACTCTACTACCACCTAAAACTCTAATAACTAATAATTCACGAGCCCCAGAATTATCTGCGACTTTTAAACGACTTTCAGTTTGTACCATATTACATACCTCCTATTATAGAGAAATTCTTTCTTCAATAATTTCTTTTAGGTAGAATTTTTTTGTTTTAGATATTGGTTTAGTTTCAATAATTTTAACTGTATCACCTTTTTTAGCTTTGTTAGATTCATCGTGAGCAGCATATTTTTTACTGTATTTAACTCTTTTTTTGTATTTTGGATGATTCTTGTATGTTTCAACTAGTACTGTAATAGTTTTATTATTTTTATCACTTACTACTTTTCCAACTAATTCTTTAACAACTTTATCTTTCATATCATAATCCTACTTTCCTAATTCACGTTCTCTTAGAATGGTTTTCATTCTAGCAACATCTTTTCTTAATTCTCTTAGTCTAGTTGGTTTTTCAAGATTACCAGTAGCTTGTTGGAAACGCAAATTGAATAATTCTTCCTTTGATTCTTTTATTTTCTTTTCTAACTCGGCAGTGGTTAGATCTCTCAAATTTTTATTTTTCATTTGCTTCACCACCATTTTCTTCATCTTTTGTTATAAATTTTGTTCTAATTGGCAATTTATGAGCAGCTAATCTTAAAGCTTCTCTTGCAATATCTTCAGAAACTTCACCAATTTCAAACATAATTTTCCCTTCTTTAACAACTGCCACCCAAGATTCAACAGCTCCTTTACCAGAACCCATACGAACCTCTAATGGTTTTTTTGTTTTTGGCATATGAGGGAATATATTAATCCAAACTTTTCCGCCACGTTTCATATAACGAGTCATTGCAATACGAGCAGCTTCGATTTGATTTGATGTAATCCAAGCTCCTTCTTTTGCCATCAGACCATATTCTCCAAAATGAAGTTCTTTATTTCCTTTAGTTTTACCTTCATATTTTAAACGATGAACTCTTCTAAATTTTGTTCTTGAGGGTATTAACATAATTAATTACCTCCTTTTTCTTTTGAAGGTAGGATTTCTCCTTTATATATCCAAACTTTAACGCCAATTTTACCAAACGTTGTATCTGCTTCGGCAAAACCATAATCGATATCCGCTCTTAAAGTATGTAGAGGAATTGTTCCTTCAGAATATCCTTCGCCACGAGCAATATCAGCTCCTCCTAAACGACCAGACACTAATGTTTTAATGCCTTTAGCCCCAGCTTTCAAAGTATTTTTAATTGCTGTTTTTTGAGCCATTCTAAATGAAGCTCGATTGGATATTTGACGGGCAATATTCATAGCAACTATTTGAGCATTTAAATCTAATTGCTTAATATCAATTATTGAAATTTGGATATCTTCACTAATAAGTTTAGATAAATTTTTCTTCAACTTATTTACTTCTTCACCACTACGGCCAATAATAATACCTGGTTTAGCAGTATGAATAATTACTTCGCATCTTTTTTTTGTTCTTTCTATTTCAACTTTAGAAATGCCAGCATCTTTTAAATTTTTATCCAAATATTTTCTAATTTTTATATCATTATCTAAATATTTAGCAAAATCTTTTTTTGATGCCATCCATTTTGATTCCCAATCTTTATTTATTCCAATTCTAAATCCAATTGGATTAACTTTTTGTCCCATAAATAACCTCCTATTATCTTTCGCTTACGACAATAGTTATATGACTATGTCTTCTGAAGTTTTGGGCAAGATGCCCTCTTGAATCTGGAACCATTCTTTTTAAGGTTTTTGCCATATCAATTCTAACTTCTTTAATATATAGTTTATCTTTGTTTAATTTATTATTATTTAATGAATTAGCGATTGCGGAATCTAATACTTTTTTAATAAGTCTTGCTTGTTTATTATTTAAATTATTTAAAATATTTAATCCATCAATAACACTTTTATTGCGAATTAAATTAGCAGTTAGACGAAGTTTGATTGGACCCATTCTTACATCTTTTGCAATAGCTTTAACATCCATATTTATTCCTCCTTACTTAGTAACCTTATTATTGCCATGTCCACCAAATTTACGAGTAGGAGAAAATTCTCCTAATTTATGTCCTACCATATCTTCAGTGATATAAACTGGAATAAATTCTTTACCATTGTGAACTGCAAATGTATGACCAATAAATTCAGGAAAAATTGTTGAACGGCGTGACCAAGTTTTAATTACTTCTTTTTTCCTATTTTCATTTAAGGCATTTACCTTTTTTAATAAATAATTATCTGCAAAAGGGCCTTTTTTTATGCTTCTTGCCATATTTTCAATCCTTTCCTTTATTTACTATTCTTTCTTCTAATTATTAATTTATCAGAAGG
>CAZITT010000076.1:0-3624 GCA_964542235.1 uncultured Muribaculaceae bacterium
GCGCGGAGAAGTCCTGCACGCCGCCAAAGAAGATACCGCCGATGACAATCCAAAGAAACACGGGAACCCAACCAAAGACAGCCGCCTGAATAGGTCCGTTAATGGGGCCCGCGCCTGCGATGGAAGAGAAGTGATGGCCAAGAAGGACCGGTGCCTTTGCAGGAACATAGTCATTGCCGTCCTGCATGGTATGCGCAGGAGTTTCCTTAGAATCGTCAACTCCCCAGGTCTTTGCCAGCCAAGAGCCGTAGGTGAAATAGCCAACGACCAGCAAACCGATACCGATGATGAGAATTAGGATTGCACTCATTTTGTTTTCTCCTTATAGATTTTATTTACAAACCTTCCCACATCCCGGCCCTGGTAATTGGAAATGATCTTGCCCGTGCTCATTTCCAACGCCGCAAGACGGACTGTGGTCCAGCCGTAAAACGATAGCTTGAAGCTCTTATAGAAGTGAAAGCGCTTCAGTATTTTTTTTACATCCTCGTCGATTTCATCGGCAAGAATGACCGGAGTAATGTAGGAATACATATGCTCCTTGTCCACATTCATGCGGGAAAACCCGTTTTCCATAAAGAAATCGTGTATTTTTTCCCACGTTGATAGATCCAGTCGTTCAACCGTAAAAAGGTAAATGTATTCATGTGCATGCGCCGCCCACATACGCGCTTTTCGTGTAAGCACGTATTTTTCCATAAAATTATGGTAAGACGCAACTGCCTTGAGCACTCCACCAAGTTCTTCCATGCGCTCAATATCAAAATAGGCGCTGTAAGACTCCAGAAGTTTATCCAAAAGCAGTTCTCTTGTTAATGCGGCAGAATGATCCAGTAGCTCCACTAAGAAACAGCCTTTCAGTAATATGGTTTAAATGGTCAATGGCCGTATATGTATACATATAATATACGATTCACCATCTAACCCCCTTATCATACAGCGAATACAATGGATTTACAAGCCTTGTTTTATATATTCTGCTTATGCCCTTCACGTGATTTTTATACAGTTATATCAAATATGTACATTTTATTTTTTCTTCTCCAGTGATTTTACCTCTATTTTTGCCCTTTTCTTTTTTACTTTCGCTTTTTATGCGCATACGCTGCATGCTTGTTTCAATCTGCAATTTTATGCATTAATTTTTGTATAAAAATGAATTTTCCTCTTGCATTTATCTCGTTTGCGAATTATAATGCACGCATAAACGAATTGCTTTGGAGGAAATGAAAATGAAAACTATAAAATCGGCTGCCGCGATGCTGCTTATCGCGATCCTGTTGCTTTCCCTTACCGCCTGCGGCGCTTCCGTCCCGGCGAACACCGTATTTTCCATTGACGATCTGCCCGGCAAGACCATTGCCGTTCAGCTTGGCACGACGGGCGATATTTATGCATCGGATTATGAAGACGAAAGCTCCACAATCGATCGTTACAGCAAGGGTGCGGACGCCGTGCAGGCGCTCAAGCAGGGGAAGGTAGACTGCGTCATCATCGATGCGGAACCCGCAAAAGTCTTTGTCTCAAAGAACAGCGATCTTACTATCCTCGACGAGCCTTTTGCCCTTGAAGAATACGCCATCTGCGTATCTAAGGACAATGCCGCGCTGACCGCCTCAATCAACGAAGCGCTCGCCACGCTGAAGGCCGATGGTACGCTTGACAAGATCCTCGCCAACTACATCGGAGACGAAACCGGAACCTTCAAATATACGTCCAGCAACACCGATTTTTCCGGCGGTACGCTCGTCATGGCTACCAACGCAGAATTTCCGCCTTATGAGTACAAGGAAGGCGAAGCTGTCGTAGGCATCGACGCCGACATGGCGCAGGCAGTCGCGGATCAGCTCAAAATGGAGCTGAAGATCGAGGATATGGCCTTTGATTCCATCATCACGGCTGTACAAAGCGGTAAGGCGAATATCGGCGTAGCCGGTATGACGATCACTGAAGACCGTCTCAAAAACATTGATTTCACCGATCCTTATACTACCGCCACACAGGTCATCATTGTACGAGCAAAATAAAGCTTCTGTTTATAAGCTGCTGCGGTAATTGCTCGCCGCAGCGCTTATTTGTCTACTACAAGGAAAGCAAAAGATTGGATTAGAATGAATACGATCAAAGAAAAATTCATAGAGAATTTCATCACGGACGATCGCTGGCGTTATCTTTGGAACGGTCTTGGCGTGACGCTGCAAATTGCTCTTTTCGCGGTAATCTTCGGCTGCATTCTTGGCGCTTTGGTCGCCATTGTGCGTTCCTCCCATGATAAAACCGGAAAATGGAAGCTTCTGAATTGGATCTGCCAGCTCTATACAACGGTTATTCGCGGTACGCCTATCGTATTGCAGCTTTTGATCATGTACTTTGTCGTCTTTGCGACCGCAAGCGTAAGCAAGGTATTTGTCGCCATCGTCGCCTTCTCTCTTAATTCCGGCGCGTATGTGTCAGAAATCTTCCGTTCGGGTATTATGAGCATTGACGGCGGGCAGGAAGAAGCGGGACGCAGTCTTGGACTTAGTTATGGACAGACCATGTGGTATATCATCATTCCGCAGGCCTTCAAAAATGTGTTGCCCGCGCTCGCCAATGAATTTATCACGCTGTTGAAGGAAACCTCCGTTTCCGGCTATATCGCACTTGTCGATCTGACCAAGGGCGGCGATATCATTCGCAGCCAAACCTACGAGTCCTTTATGCCTCTTATTGGCGTTGCGCTTATCTATCTTGCCATCGTATGCCTGCTTTCCGCCGGCGTAACACGTTTGGAAAGGAGACTTAGAAGCAGTGAGCGATAAAGTATTAATTCAAGTCGAAAACCTTTGTAAATACTATGATAAGCTCCATGCGCTTGACGGGATTACGACAACAATCTCCGAGGGCGAAGTCGTGGTGGTGATCGGTCCCTCCGGTTCCGGAAAATCCACGTTTTTACGCTCTTTGAATCTGCTCGAGGTTCCTACCGCCGGACATATCATCGTTGATGGAGTCGATATTACCGACCCCAAAAACGACATTGATCTGTATCGTCGCAAGATGGGGATGGTTTTTCAGCAGTTTAATCTGTTTCCGCATATGACGGTGTTGAAAAACATGACGCTTGCGCCCATGAAGCTTCTCAAGCTCTCTGAAGCGGAAGCCAAAAAACGCGCGATGGATTATCTTGACCGCGTCGGACTCGCCGAACGAGCGGGCGCCTACCCCGCCATGCTTTCGGGCGGACAAAAGCAGCGAGTCGCCATCGTGCGCGCGCTTTGTATGGAGCCTGAGGTCATGCTCTTTGACGAGCCTACGTCGGCTCTTGATCCGGAGATGGTTGGCGAGGTGCTCGACGTCATGAAAAAGCTCGCAAATGATGGAATGACGATGGTCGTTGTAACTCACGAAATGGGCTTTGCGCGCGAAGTCGGCGAGCGGGTGCTCTTCATGGACGAAGGGAAAATCATTGAAGAAGGCACACCTCAAAGAATCTTTGATCAAGCGCAAAGCGAGCGTCTGAAATCCTTTCTTGCAAAGGTGCTGTAATTTAGCACACAATATAAAAGCGTCATGATAACATGACGCTTTTTTCTGTGCTTTTGCACTGTTCTTAGAAAATAATTGTTTAGCCCGCCCGATCCA
>CAZITT010000077.1:0-3596 GCA_964542235.1 uncultured Muribaculaceae bacterium
ATATCCTTGATCTGTATTAGAAGGCATAACTCCTGCTTTATCACCAATTATCATCACACTGGTTCTAATGTGGTCAGCGATAATTCTCATACTTTCTTCATTACCCTGATAATTTAAATTAGAAATATTTTCTATTTCTTTAATAACATCACACCAAATAGATGTCATATAATTATCATCAAATCCCTCTAATACTGCAACTACTCTTTCTAAGCCCATGCCAGTATCAATATTAGGATTATTAAGTTTATAATAATTTCCTTCTTTATCTTTATAATATTGCATGAAAACATTATTCCAAATTTCAACCCATCTTTTATCATTTGGATCAAATATTAAAGGAACTGGATCCTTACTGTTAAAATAAAATATTTCACTATCTGGACCACATGGTCCACTTTCGCCAACTGGTCCCCACCAATTGTCATCTTCTCCTAAATAAGCTATTCTTTCTTTTTTTACACCATGATTCATCCATAAGTTAACACTTTCTTCATCTTTTTTAACAAAATCATTTCCTTTAAATACCGTAAATGCTAATTTAGATAGTGGAATTTCTAATACTTTAGTTAAAAATTCAAAACTATAAGCAATTGATTCTTTTCTAAAATAATCTCCTAATGACCAGTTACCTAACATCTCAAAAAAAGTATGATGAGTTTTATCACCAACGGCATCTAAGTCGGTTAATCTAATACACTTTTGATAATCAACTAACCTTTTCCCTTGTGGATGAGGTTCTCCCATTAAATAAGGAACTAATGGTTGCATTCCCGCAGAATTAAAAAGAGATGTTGGATCATTCTCAGGAATTAATGGGGCACTAGGAATATAAACATGTCCTTTACTTATAAAAAAATTAATATATTCTTCTCTTAAATTTTTATATTTTCTCTCCATCTTTTACCATCTCTTTTTCAATAATACTTTTGGCAATTGGATATAGATCCTCAATTGTCTTATCATTTAATATTTCATAATCATAATCTTTAAAATTATCTAAGTCTACTTCTGTAAAATGTTTTTGTTCTTTACCAGTTAAATTTGTTTCAAAATTTGGTCTAAAGATTTTAATTGAAACAGCATTCGAGAATTTTTGTTTAGGTATTACTATTTCATTTTTTGCTCTTACATCTGATATAATTCCAACATCAAAGAAATAAGATAAAACTTCTATATCTTGCAATATTCTATTGACATGAAATAAAGGATCTATTTTTTGTCTAATTATTTCTGTTCCAAGTTTTTGCAAAAGTTCACGAGGTTTTGTTTCTTCTTTGCCATCCCAACCAAAATATTTTGTAGCATAAAGTTTAATATAAGTTGAATATTGAATTGAACATACTTTTTTGCCTAAATTTTCATATTGATCTTTTAAAATATTGGCAAACGTATCTTTGCCATGGCCTGCTTTACCACTTATTAAATACAACTTCATTATTATTTACCACTTTCTATTCTAATTACAGCTGGTTTTATTTTCTTTAACAAATTATATTTTTCATCAAAATAATTTAAAATTGTTTTAAAAGCTGACATAATAGGAGTAGCTAGAATCATTCCCAATACTCCAAATAAGTATCCAAATATTAATAAGCCAATCACAACTGTTACTGGATGTAATTTCATAGTTTTTCCCATAATAAGAGGTTGTAATACAATGGCATCAATTTGTTGAACAGCAAGGGCTACAACAATTGTTAATATTCCTATAAGTGGACTCATTGTTAAGCCAACAACTGATGCAATTGCTCCACCAATCCAAGGACCAATATAAGGAATTATATTAGTAATAGCACAAATAAGAGCAAATAACATTGGAGCTTTTAAGCCAACTATTTTAAAACCAATTAAACTAACAATAAATACCATTAATGCTACCAATAACGTTCCTTGTACGAAGCTTCTCAAACAATCATTCAATCTTGATGCAATTTCAATAACATTTCTATGATATTTCCTAGGAATGAATTCAAGAATTCTTTTCATGGCATCAAAATCAATTAACAAATAAAATCCAACTACTAATCCTAAAGAGAATGTTCCAAGACCGGCAACAAAACTAGTAGCAAAATTAACAATAGTCTTTGGTAAACTTGTGGTTAAGTTAACACTTATATTTTCTACTGATGTATATATTTGCTCTTTTAAACTGGTGAAATCAATGCCTGTACTGTTCATTTTATCAAAAATATTGTTAATGAAAACAATAATGTCTCCAAAAATAGATGGTAGTGTTGAAATAAATTCATTAACTTGAACGACAAGTGAAGGAAATATTAACCATACCAATAGATATAAAAATAATAAAAAGACAAAGAAAGCAAAGATTGAAGCTAATAACCTCTTTACTCCTTTTTTTACAAACCAATCAACAATTGGATCTAATAACCAAGCAATGACAAGTCCTATAAAAAGTGGCGAAATAACATTTAAAACTTTGCCAATAATACTTAATACTTTAGTTTCCCTTAACAAAAATAAGCATAGAGTAATAATTCCAAATATTGATAAAATAAATATTATTCTAAGTATTTTTTTTGATAATTCAATTACCTCATTTAATCCTTTGATATTTAATTTTTTATCCATAACATATCACCTATCATTATTATAACAAATAACCATTAAAATTAAAACAATATTTTATTTAATAATATTTACCTCTAATATCAAATTGGATAAATTAAAAAGCAGGATATTTAAATCTTTAATCTCTTGCTTTTTTAGTTGTTATCTATGATTCCGGATGATCACGATGCCGGAGCTCCCAGAGCTGAAAACAGACCCACCATTACCCGTATTATTTACTACGGTTGATACATTAGAATACTGACTTCCGCTGCTTTCGTCGAACTCAAAGCACACTGAACCACCTACTCCAGAAGCTCCAGTTTGCCAAGCCATATCATTGGGCGGCTGACCCCCATTAACAGAAAAACTAAATGCACTGGATAAACCTCCGCCATTTCCTCGATGGACGGTTGTTGGAAGAGTTCCACCACTACCAATTACGATGCTGAACTCTGTTTCAGAAGTTATCACAAGACCGTTAATGGTGGTGTGATACCCACAACCACCAGCGCCATTTTTGTCTCCGCTATTAGTAAAATGACTGCTAGATGCTCCTCCTCCAACCAAGAATGCATCAATGTACGTGTCTTTAAAAAAGGTTAACGTGCCAGAGGATAGGAATTTAATCCTCCAGTTCCCATCTCCATCATCTATTAAAGTTGATGTTCCTGTATATGTGTATAATGTTACCCATTTCGCTCTTATTACTACATTCTCTTCTCCCATCACAAATAACTCATCTACAAATGAGCCAGGGGTTCCTGTTACTATCTCCCATCCATCAAATGCATAGCCTATTTTGTATGGTTCTGTTATTGTCTTGGTACTATTCTTTGTTAGCTCATATCCTTCATTGTTTTCATGCCCATCATGTATTCCTCCATCTGGATTGATTACCAACGTATAAACTGTTGGATCTTCTGTACAGGCTAGTATCTCTATATCTTCACATGTTTCTGATGCTTCCTGATATTGCGCTAATTCTATTACTTCTATCTCTTCTTCTATGCTTCCATTTATTA
>CAZITT010000078.1:0-3573 GCA_964542235.1 uncultured Muribaculaceae bacterium
CTCCTGCACGAACAGTTGAAACTTTTGAAGGTCCATCAGTTCCTGCTCCTCCAACATAAATGTATATAGTTTGACCAGCATTTAAAGATATATTTCCTGTAGAATATCCGCCATACCCCCCTCGATAAGTCGTGGTGTAAGCATATCCACCGCTTCCTCCCCATACTTCTAATTTATAAGTTCCTGAATATTCTGCAGTAAATGTATAAGCTCCTGGAGTTCCATTTTCGTATACTAATTGATCAGACGCAATTACTGTTGTTGGCATTGTTATATCTTTTGTTTTGCTTATTTCGCCATCATTAACAGTAAATGTTTCACTAAGTCTCATGTCATTACAAGCTATCGCTGAGGTTCCCCAATCATATTTTACTTTATATGAACCAGCTTTTAAACCACTGTAATCTCTTATTCCAATTGTTGCATTTTGAACTGCTGCAAAAGTTGATCCCGTTTGAGCAGTTAAAACTAATTCTGGTCCTCTATTATCTACTTTAACAATTACTGTTGTTTTAACGTTTGAATAATTGTTAGCATTATCTTTTGTGTATATATCATAAGTTGCACCAGGCTCAGTTGCTGTTACCGTTACATGAGTTGCATCTATTTTTGTTGTTCCTCCATCGGTTGAATAAGCATAAGTTTTTAACCCACTACCAGAATCTGTACCTCCAGAAAAAGATAAGTATACTTGTTCAACAGCTGAGGTAATAGTTTCTTCTACATCAGTTGTTCCTCCAGTTGCTGTACCAATTAATCCACCATTTTCATCTATTGCATATGCATTAACTGTTGGAGACTCTTCTGGTGCTACTTTATCATAGTAAACATCTACTGGACAAACTGTTATATTATTGGCAATATCTTTAATAGATACTGAATCACTTGCTATTAAAACATTGCTGCCAATAACTTCAGGAAAAGATTTGGTATACGATAAAGAAACACATCCTGAATTACTATCAGAACAGCCAACTGTTATTTGTCTTTGAGAATTAATCCAGGTTGCATTTGTACCTTCTCCTGTTATTGTTCCACAATCTGGATTAGTTACATCAACATATACATTTACTGGACAAGTTGTACTGTTTCCTGCTAAATCAACTACTGTAACACTGCCATGTTCAGCAGTTGTTGAAAATGTTTTAGTAAATGATGATGCTATGCAATTTGAGGTATTATCATAACAACCGGTACTTATTGCTCTTGAAACATTTGTCCAAGTAGTTGATGATCCTACAACAATTCCACAACTTGGAATTGTTTTATCGATCTTATAATATCCACTATTTAAACTTAATATTGTTCCATCAGTATATGTTACAGTTGTTTTAATAACATAAAGTCCTTCATTTGAAATAGTTAATGTCGCTGAAGAGCCAACTCCTGTTATGTCGCTTCCCCAAGTAGTTGTGCCATTTATCACTTGTCCTAATTTATATTTCCAACTTTGAGAGTTTAATCCAGCAACACTTTCTAAACTTATATTTACATCAAGATTTTGATTAGTCCAATCACTTTTATTTGGTGAAAAAGTTGCAACTTTTTCAGAAACATATAAAATAACTTCTTTTGTTGTAGCATTACCACTTGGATCTGTTACTCTTATTAAAATGCGATATTCACCAAGAATAGCAATATTCACATTATCTATTTCTTCGTAAGTTACTGTTAACTGACTACTGCTATAATAATTATCTTTAGTAACAATTTCTTCTGCAACATTGATTGGTGTATTTTTAGTAGTAGTTATTGAATCAATCAATATTTCTGGAGCTTCGTTATCAACAACTCTTACTATTCCTTGGAAATTATATATATTTCTTGATGGTATGTCATAAGTAATATAATAATCTCCCAGTTTGTTAACATCTACTCCGCTTACATCTAATGTTTTTTCTTCATTAGGTATTGAATTAACTACATTATTTAATTTTATTTTTATAGTATCTTTTATTAATTCTTGATTAATAGTTGTCTTGACACCATGTATGTATACTGGCATCTCGCCAATAAATAAATCTGCCATATTTTCAATACAAGTTGCTCCTCTTGATATATACTCTGAACAAATTAAACAAGATGTATAATCATATTTTTTATTTCCTTTATTAGTAACCACAACAAAACTATTATTACAAGGATTATTATTAACATCTTTTATCATTTCTTTGATATATCCATTTTTAACTAAAGTTCCTAACGATAAAACTTTAGTACCTGGTATATCCGTTGGCAAATCTTTGCTATTGGTTATGAAATAGTCTTTAGCAAGAAGAGATAATTCTTTTTCAACTGTATTATAATAAATTTTCTTACCAACTAAAAACAAATCAGATATCTTTGGTATAATAATTATTCCTAATACTCCAATTATTAATATTACTGCTAGCATCTCCATGATTGTAAAACCGTTTCTTATTTTCTTTATCATAAAAACCAATCACCTACTATTATTTATATTACTATAAATACTATAACACACACTGATTGAATCGTAAATAAAAATTTATTTAAAATAAAAAAAATCCAATTTTTTGATGGATTATTTATCATAAAAATTTTTGTCATATTTAATATATTTTTTTTATTTGTTGTCAATGAACTTTTTCTCATTTTCAGCTAATTCAATGTAATTTTGGCTAGTAACAACACTACTTTTTAATGTGTTCTCTAGTGTCCTGCGAGCACTTCTTACAACATTACCCGCTTCTTTCATATCGTGTTTTAGTTTAGTAATGCCACTGGAATTATTTTTATTATGAATTTCAACTGCCGAAACTTCTCCTAAATTAGTTAAGGCAAGTTCAATATTAGTCATTGAATCCCTTAAATTTTTACTTTCATGAATGTTTTTTATATTTTTATATTGTTTGGCTGTAATACCAAAACCAACTTTATATATTTCATTGGTCAAAATTGCATAATCTTTTCCTGGATTTACGCCTCTTTCTTTCCATTCATCTGTTAAATTATGTCTAGTAGCAATACCTCTTTCTCTTTGTTTTATCCATGATTTTGAATAGCCCTTTTTTTCATATAATTCTTTCATTCGATCCATGGCAAGTTCTGGATTATTAATCTCATCTATTCTTTCACTACCAACTCTTGCTAACCACCTTTTAAAAGGTTCTGCTTTTGACGATGGTATTGATTGAATAATACGTAGTATACCTTCAGTATCAGCACAATCAGTTAAACGGCTTTTACCATCATTTGCTATCAATTTCAATTGTAGACAAATTGTCGACAGTTCAACTTTTTCTTCTTCATTAACTCTGGTTTTCAATTTATACCAATAATCCCTAGGATTACTACTATCAGTTAAGATAAAAACAACGTCAATAATACTAAAGTACCACTTATTATCTTTCCAAATTTTTCTTATTTCTTTTTCTTCAAACATAGCCAATTTGTTATTTTCCACATTATCACCTTCTATAATATTATACTACACAAAAATAACAAATTCCTTTCTAAACAAAAAAATTCTGCATATAGCAGAATAATTATTATAGTGGTGACTCGCTGGAGATTCGAACTCCAGACCCTTTGATTAAAAGTCAAATGCTC
>CAZITT010000079.1:0-915 GCA_964542235.1 uncultured Muribaculaceae bacterium
GTGCTATGTGTTTATATTGTTATTTAGTTTGCAATTATAATAAATGTTCTTATTTAAGATTATTTGTTAATAGAGAAGAGATGTTAGATAAAATTATTAAAATGGCAAATGAAAGTGAAGAAGAGTTGGTTTTTGAAATTGGTAGCAATAGCGATTTGATTTTAGAAAACACTATTACTGGTAATTTAGAATGGACAATAGAAGAATTTGGTAAAAATAATAAAGGTTATATTACATTTCCTACTAAATTTGGTGATGTTGATAATTTATTAAACTTAAAACATAATGGAAGAACAATTGTTAGAATAAGCGTTAATCCAGAATGGATAATAAAAAATATCGAAATAGGAACATCAAGTTTAAAGAAAAGAATTGATGCAATTAATAAATTAAAAAAAGCAGGTTATCAAGTTGGAATATTAATTGCACCTGTTATTTTTGTTGATGATTGGAAAAAGTTGTATCTAGAACTTATAGAAAATTTAGCAAGATCACTAGATGAAGAAGTTAAGAATAGTGTATTTTTTGAAGTAATATTTATGACTTATAGTTATGTTCACGATAAGATAAATACTGAGGCTTTTCCAACATTAATTAATCTATATGATAAAAGTTTAATGACGGGAAGAGGTATGGGTAAATATACATATAGAAATAATATAAGAGAAGAAGGAGAAGAGTATATTAGAGGATTAATTAATAAATACTTTCCAAACAATAAAATAATTTATATATGTTGACTTTATTTTTTTAATTTTTAATAATATAATTATATTATAAATTAGAAATAGGAGTTGAAAAAATGACTTTAGTAATATTAGCGGCTGGAATGGGATCTAGATTTGGTGGATTAAAACAAATTGAACCAATTGGAGCAAATAAAGAGTTTATTATTGATTATTCAGTATATGATGC
>CAZITT010000079.1:925-3570 GCA_964542235.1 uncultured Muribaculaceae bacterium
CTATCAAAGCAGGGTTTGATAAAGTTGTATTTATCATAAAAAAAGAAAATTATGATATTTTTAGAGAAACGATTGGCAAAAGAATAGAAAATAAAATAAAAGTAAGTTATGTTTTTCAAGAAAATGATGATTTACCTTTAGGATTTAGTAATCCTAAAGATAGAATAAAACCTTGGGGAACTGCTCATGCTATTTTATCTTGTAAGGATGTTGTAAAGGAAAATTTTGCAATTATTAACGCTGATGATTTTTATGGACGAGAGTCATATGAAATTATTTCACAATTTTTAAAAGAAAATAAAAATGATAATCTTTATGCTATGGTAGGGTATAAAGTTATAAATACATTAACTTCATCAGGATCTGTTAAAAGAGGTGTTTGTACAAAGAAAGATGGTTATTTAGAGTCAATAATTGAATGTAATGTGATTAAAAATAATCATATTGTTGCTTCTCCTCTTGATGGATCAATTCCTTTTATTGTTAATGATGATTCTTTAGTATCAATGAATATGTTTGGATTTACGACTAAAATATTTGAATATTTAGAAAATGGATTTAAGAAATTTTTAAATGAAAATGAAAATAATTTAGATAATTGCGAATATCTTATACCAACTGCAGTGTTTGAACAAATAAAAAATGATGATGTTAAAGTAAAAGTATTAACTACACCATCTAAGTGGCTGGGAATTACTTATAAAGAAGATAAAGATTCAGTAAAAGAAGAAATAGAAAAGTTACAAGTTGATGGCATATATCCTAAAAATTTATGGAATTAAAAAACTATTTGACAAACACTTATAGATGTGATACATTTATATCGACACATTTAAGTGTTTTTTATTTGAAAAAATCATATCATTTAAGAAAGAGTGGTTTAATGAAGAAAATAAGGAAGTTTTTTAAAAATGTTGTTGATGAATTAAGAAAGGTAAAATGGCCTAATAAAAAAGAAATGGTTAAGTATACAATTGCAACAGTAACATTTGTACTTATATTATCAGGATTCTTTTATGCAGTAACAGTATTTATGGCTTTTATCAAGACATTGGTGTAATTATGGATAAAAGGTGGTATGTTGTAAATACTTATTCTGGTCATGAGAACAAAGTAAAAGAAAAACTGGAAATGCGTGCTCAATCAATGAATATGGAAGATTATATCTTTAGAGTAATTGTTCCAGAACAAACAGAAGTTGAAACTAAAGATGGAGTAACTAAAGAAAAAATTAGAAAACTTTTTCCAGGTTATATTTTAGTAGAAATGATCATGACTGATGAAGCATGGTTCGTTGTTCGTAATACACCTGGAGTTACTGGATTTATTGGATCTAGTGGTAAAGGTGCTAAACCAACTCCCCTTCAACCATATGAAGTTGATAGAATATTAAATAATATGGGTATGAGTCGCCTAGAAATAGGAAACGATTTAAACGAAGGAACAAAAGTAAAAATTATCTCTGGTCCATTCTCTGGAATGGAAGGAGTTGTTGATACGATAGATATGGAACATCAAATGGTAAATATTAATGTTGATTTATTTGGACAAATAACTTCAGTAGAAGTAGAAATGAATCAAATAGAAAAAGTAAATTAAAAATAAAAAGATTGCATTTTTTAAGATTAAATGCTATTATTTAAGAGCTATATATTTTATATATATATAAGAAGTGGGAAGCGCGGATAAAAGCTATTAGAACCACAACGCGAAAGAACGTTAAAAATTAAATGGAGGTGTTTTTCGTGGCAGAAATTGTTAAAAAAATTAAATTACAAATTCCCGCTGGTAAAGCAACACCAGCACCACCAGTAGGAACGGTTTTAGGACCTGCTGGAATTAATTTAGGAGAATTTTGTACAAAGTTTAATGAAGCAACTCATGAAAAAACAGGTGATATTTTACCTGTTGAAATATCAATTTATGATGATAGATCATTTACTTTTGTATTAAAAACTCCACCAGCAGCTTTTTTAATAAAAAAGTTTGCTAAAATTGAAAAAGGATCAGCTAAGGGAGCTAATAATGTTGTTGCAACTTTAACACAAAAAGATTTAAAAGAAATCGCTGAGATAAAATTACCAGATTTAAATGCATATAATGTTGAAGAAGCTATGGAAATAATCGCAGGAACAGCGCGCAATATGGGAGTCGCAATTAAAGGCATTAATGATCAAGAACTTGCAGAACAAGCTAAAGAAGCTTTAGAAGCTGAAAAAGAAATGTTAGCAAGAGAAGCTGAACTTAAAGCTATGGAAGAAAGTGTATTAGCAGCTAAAGAAGCACCAGCTGAAGAAGTTGAAGTAGTTAAAGAAGAAGAAGAAGAGCCAGAAGAAGAAAATAAAGAAGAATAAAAATAATTAAACATAGGGTTACCTATGTGGAAGGAATATCCGCTATACCACATAAGGAGGTTAATATGAAAAAAAGAGGAAAAAACTATATTTTAGCCAAAGCGAAAGTTGAAAAGAATAGATCATATGATAAAAGCGAAGCAATTAAGCTTTTAAAAGAGATGGTAACTTCAAAATTTGATCAAACTGTTGAAGTAGCAATGAATTTAAATTTAGATACTAAAAAATCAGATCAACAATTAAGAGGAGCGTTAGTGTTGCCTCATGGAACTGGCAAAATAAAAAAGGTTT
>CAZITT010000080.1:0-3509 GCA_964542235.1 uncultured Muribaculaceae bacterium
AAGCCCGGCGAGCAGGCAGGAAACCAGAAGCAGGATGACAAGTACGAAAGAGGAGTCTTTCGGAAATTGAAAATGAATAAGTACATTCATTACTGCAAAATGATATAAAAAAATACCATATGAAAAATCATATTTGATTCTGTGCGCCCCTAATCGATAAGCAAGGGCAAATATAATCAATGGTACAAAAATACCCGTAAACGGGTCACAGTAGAACCATACGGTCAAATAACCTTGAACATTGGAAAAACATCCGGCAAGATAAATGCATGCTATGAGATACCAATACTTTACAAGAAGAGGTATTACTTTATCCCGAAAGGTGTATAAATAGGTTCCGATCAGGACAATGTAAAAATAAGGGATAAATGTCCGGCCCATTAGACTGGATAAGGCTTCAGGTAATACGAAACGGCTCAGATAGCCGCATAGGATATTGATCAATATAAAAAAAGCTATCAGCAGCAGATATTTTAGCTGATTCCACTTTTTGATAACGGGATGAATCAACATAATAACAACATAAAACTGTAAAATTACAAAAATTGACCACAGACTTCCGTTGGTACTTCCGGAAGCATATCCGTTTAAATAATTCGGTGTTATATGGAAAGCAAAAATAGTAGTCAAGCAAAAGATCACACTGTCTTTCAGTGACGGATAAACAGGATAAATAATCAGAATGACAACTGCATTCAGAATGACGCATATCCAATAGGGAGGAAGAATGCGAATGAACCGTTTTTTAAGGTATTCCAGAGGGGTACTGCTATTTTCTAATGAAGCACAGGCCAAAAAGCCTGAAATTGTAAAGAAAATCAGGACACCGGGAAACCAGTTCATGAGAGGCATCGGATTTTGAGGCAAGCCCCTGTAAAAGAGATAGTAATGCCCTAGAAGTACTTGAAGGGCAGCAAAGAGCCGGAGGCAATCTAATGAATTATGTTTGTAATCAACCGTTGTCATGGCAATCTCCAAAGTTTTTAATGATGTAATTATATCGTCAGGCAAATTGAATGTCAAATCAGGAATTATGACTCGGTGAAAATTTGCAAATGTATTCCTAATATGATAAAATCATACCGTAATAGGAATTATTTATTTGGAATTTGGGAAGAGAGCATACTGTGAAGATAGGATTTATTCTGAAAGATATTGGTTTATCACAAATTGATATGTATCATCCAGAAAAAGGGAATCCGGGTATTGGCGGCTCGGAGTTTCTTTTTTTGCTTTTAATGAAATATTTAGGGGAATATAGAGACAAATTTGAAATTTACTGTTATCATTTTGAACAAAATTCGCTTATGGAAGGAATCTGCACAAGAACGGTAAATGATCTCCCGGAGGTGCTTAAGGCTGCGCAGAAGGATCAAATAGATTATTTGGTATATCAGCTTAATTGGGGCGCCGAATGGTACTCTATGCTGGAGAAGACGGAAATCAAGGCGGTCGCGTGGGCACATTGTTATGTATCAAAGGAAGAATTGAACAATATTGCGGACTGTGAGAATGTAAAAAGAGTTGTTTTTGTCGGCAAGGAGCAATATGATACGTATATTGATCACCGGATTATCGAAAAGGCAGCATTTATTTACAATATGGTGCCGATGACAGGGCAAGAAGAACGGGACTCGAAGCTGGAAAAGACGGTGACCTATGTGGGAAGTCTCACGAAGGGAAAAGGCTTTCATCTTCTTGCAAAAGAATGGAGATATATTCTTGCCCAAGTGCCGGAAGCTGAGTTGTATATTGCCGGAAGCGGCAAACTATATGACAGGAGAAGCAGGCTCGGTAAGTACCAAATTGCGGAGGCATCTTATGAAGCAAGTTTTATGAAGTATTTGACGGATGATGAGGGCGCTGTCTTGGGCAGTGTTCATTTTTTAGGTATTGTAGGCAGCGAAAAGGACGAATTGTATCGAAAAACGTTTGTGGGAATCATTAATCCCTCCGCGAAAACAGAAACTTTTGGAATGTCGGCCGTAGAAATGTCTGCATATGGAATTCCGATTGCTACAAAGGGGCAGTATGGCTTGTATGATACGGTTCTGCACAAACAGACGGGACTTCTCAGCCATACAGGAATTGGACTGAGAAGAAATATTATAAGGCTGCTTAAGGATAAATCGTATAATAATCAGCTGGGCAGGCAGGGAAAGGCTTTTGTGAGTGCTGAGTTTACACCGCAGACGATAATCCCTGAATGGATTGCATTGTTTGAGCAGCTTGCAGAAAACAGACCGGCAGTTTATGAGAAGCCGTCAGCTCATTATGGAAATGATTTCAAGTGGGTACGGATTTGTAATAGGTGTTTTAAGGGGATTCTAAAAATTCCAAGGTTTCCGGCCGTTTGTGATGTAAAACGAACCTATTGAGCAGAATAGAGGTGTTTATGCAGGAAAATGAAAAGGAATTGCTTTCGATCATCGTTCCGGTATATAATACGGAACATTATTTAGACTGCTGTGTGGCATCCCTTTGTGCACAGTCATACGAAAAGATAGAAATCATCTTGATAGATGACGGTTCGACAGATATGTCAGGCTGCCTATGTGATTCGTATGCGGACAAGGATTCCCGCATTAAGGTGATCCATAAAGAAAACGGAGGACTTTCCTCAGCTAGGAATGCCGGAATTGCAGCGGCATCAGGCCGCTATATCGGCTTTGTTGATTCGGATGATTTTATCCATAGAGATATGTATCGGCACCTGCTTCAGCTACTCAGAGAATACAGGGCGGATATTTCTGTTTGTAGGTTTGCGTATGTATCGGAGGGGGCTGACCGGTTTTTAGAAGCTGTAAAAGGAATTGTTTTAGGTGTTTATACCGGTCAGGAACCGTTATGGAATCTGCTTTCTGCAGATGAAGGAATCAATTCCGGTATTATGTGTGATAAGTTGTTTGCTGCGGAATTGTTTACGGATATCAGGTTTCCTATGGGAAAATACCACGAGGATGAGTATGTCATTCATGAATTATTTGACAGGGCATCAGGTGTTGTATACAGCAGCTCTCCGTATTACTATTACCGCAGGCGAGACGGCAGTATCACGAATGCCTACTCCCTGCATAATTTAGATATGCTGCAGGCCTACGAGAACAGAGCTGATTATTATAGACAAAGGAGCTACAAAGATTTGTATCATTCTTCTATGCTGTGCTATTTACATCTGTTGACCTATCATTATTTTCAACTGGTTAAGAGTTATCCGCGGGAAAGCAAAAAGAGGACAGATATTGTTATTAAAGTAAAAGATATCCTGGAAAGGGAAGAGCTTACGTTGCCCAAAGAAAGATGCCGGGAATACAGAACGTTTATCAGATGCCCGATTCTATATAAAATTCTGCAAAAAATATGTATCTATAAAACTTCATAGAATGGCGGTCATGTGATGAAAAAAATTAAAATAGATTTTTCCGGCTTTTGGCCCGATTTTGATAAAGAAGACAATTTTATTATAAAGATACTAAGGGAGTGGTATTTGGTCGAACTTGCGGACGCCC
>CAZITT010000081.1:0-3326 GCA_964542235.1 uncultured Muribaculaceae bacterium
TACTCCAAGTAAAACAGCGGGTAATTTTGCAGTAGATAGTGGTTATGAAGCAATGACAGAAAATACAAATTTAATATACAATTATATTTCAAATTATCAAGAATTTATAGCACCTAAAACAGGCTATTATAAAATAGAATTGTGGGGAGCACAAGGTGGAAGCTATAACGCAACGTATTATGGTGGTTATGGAGGATACACTTCTGGTAATATTTATTTTGAAGCAGGGACTAAAGTATACATTTATGTTGGTGGTCAAGGCTTTTCAACAATTAATACTAACTCATATAATGGGGGAGGAATTATTACTATAAATAATTCGTATACCGGTGGAGGGGCAACAGATATAAGATTAATTTCAGGTAATTGGGATGAATCAACATCTCTTAATTCAAGAATAATGGTAGCAGCAGGTGGTGGTGGAGTAGGAAATTATTCTTCTACTTATGTAAAAGGTGGAGCAGGAGGGGGATTAATAGGATCAAATGGTTTAGTTTATACGACATCTTTCCCTGATCGATATGGAGGTGGAGCAACTCAAATAGCAGGAGGAGCAGGAGGATCTAATAATAGTACATATGCTGGATCATTTGGCAAAGGTGGATTAGCAGGATATTATAGTTCTTGGAGTTCTGGTTCTGGAGGAGGGGGTTACTTTGGAGGAGGTAGTGGAATTTATGAAGGGAATAGCGGTGGTGGAGGATCTTCATATATAAGTGGTTATTCAGGAGTAAATTCAATTACATCATCAAGTGATAGAACTCTTACAAATAATACGAAACACTATAGTAATAAATATTTTATAAATAGCAAAATGGAATCAGCAGTTAATAGTGGTAATGGAAAAGCTCAAATAACATTTGTTGATGCAGCTGACCCAATAAGGATGAATACTAATTTAAATAATGTAAGGTATATAAAAGATTGTGTAAATGGAAGTACAGCAGACACTAGTAATCATTGGGTAGAGTTGCAGGCAATATATAACGGAACTAATGTTGCTTATGGAAAAACTGTAACTGGCACTGTTGCTCAAAATTCTTCATATCCATATTCTCGAATTACTGATGGAAATATAACTTCTTCTGTATATGCTCAATCAAATTCTACAGGTTTACAATGTGTGACAGTAGATTTAACACAAAGCTATAATTTAGATGAAATAGCATTATGGCATTATTATACTGATAATAGGACATATACTGATAATATAACATATGTATCTAGTGATAATAGCACATGGATAGAAGTAATAAATAAAAAAGAGGTAGAATCTAATATAGGTAAAAGAGCTAGTGTTTATGATAATACAATGTTATTTCCATATAAAGGAGCTGTTTTAACTTATACAGTACCTAAAACAGGAACATATAAATTAGAAGTATGGGGTGCTCAAGGAGGGTCTTATTATGCTCAAGGAGGATATGGTGGATATTCTAATGGGAGTGTATATTTAACTAAAGATGCATCCGTATATGCTTACGTTGGAGGTTCCACATCTACTTATACTGGAGGATATAATGGTGGGGCAAATGGAGCTAATGCTAATGGAAGAGGTGGGGGCGGAGCAACTCACATAGCTACCTCTTCAGGACTTTTATCTACTATGTCTGCCAATCAGTCTTCAATTTTAATAGTTGCTAGCGGCGGAGGCGGAGCTACCAGTTTCTATACATATGCTGCATGTCAAATAGCTGCAGGAGGCGGAGGAGGCGGTATTTCTGGAAGTTATGCTGGAAAAGATACTTGTGGAAATAGTGGAAGTATTACTGCTTCTTCTGGAGGAAGTCAAACAGGAGGAGGGGTCGGAGCAAATATGAATCAAGGTATCGGTTCTACTGGTAGTTTTGGTTCTGGTGGTGCTGGTACTTCTGCTTATACTGGAGCAGGAGGCGGAGGAGGCGGATTTTATGGAGGAGGCGGAGGTTCTGTTGGAGATAGTAATAATGCTTCAGGAGGCGGAGGAGGTTCCGGATATATTGGAAACCCTACTCTTACTAATAAATATATGTACTGTTATAACTGTACAACATCAGGTGTTGCTGATACTCTTACTTATACGACAACTACCTTTGAGGCTAGTCCAACAAGTAATAGTGCTAAAGCAGGAAATGGTTATGCTAAAATAACATTTATAGAATAAAAACCTGAAATTCAGGTTTTTGTTTGCATTTATTTATAATTTTACTTATAATTATAAAACGAAGAGGGATAGAATGAATATAAGTGATTTTGATTATGAGTTAGATGAATCTTTAATTGCTCAAACGCCATTAAAAAATAGAAGTGATTCTAGGTTAATGGTAATAGATAGAAAAAGTAGTAATATTTACCATAAAAAATTTACAGATGTTATTAATTATTTAAATAAAGGAGATGTTTTAGTTTTAAATGATACTAAAGTTATTCCTGCTAGGTTAATAGGAATAAAAGATGAAACTAAGGCAGTTTTAGAGATATTGTTATTAAAAGATTTGAATAATAATATTTGGGAATGCTTAGTAAAACCAGTTAGAAGAGTAAAAGAAGGAACTGTTATTTCATTTGGTAGTGGTAAATTAAAGTGTAAAATAATTAAAGTATTGGAAGAAGGAATATGTCATATTGAGTTAATGTATTCCGGTATTTTAATGGAAATATTAGATGAACTTGGTATGATGCCCCTTCCTCCTTATATTCATGAGAAGTTAGATGATAAAAATCGTTATCAAACTGTTTATGCCAAGAATATTGGAAGTGCAGCATCTCCTACCGCAGGACTTCATTTTACTAAGGAATTGTTAAAAGAAATAAAAAATAAAGGTATTAAAGTTGTTAATATTACTTTACATGTTGGATTAGGTACTTTTAGGCCTGTTAAAGTAAATAATATTTTAGATCATCATATGCATAGTGAGTTTTATATGATGAATAAAAAAACTGCTGATATCTTAAATGAAGCAAAGGAAAAAAGAAATAAAATAGTTAGTGTTGGAACAACAGTTACCAGAACTCTTGAGACTATTATGATGAAATATAATAAATTTAAAGAGTGTAGTGGGCAAACAGATATTTTTATTTATCCAGGGTTTAAATTTAAGGGAGTAGATATGCAAATAACTAATTTTCATTTGCCTAAATCAACTTTAATTATGTTAGTTAGTGCTTTTGCAACAAGAGATATTATTATGAGGGCTTATAAAGAAGCTATTAAAGAAAGATATCGCTTTTTCTCTTTTGGTGATAGTATGTTAATAGGAGATGTTGATAATGAGTAAAATAGAATATAAATTGTTAAAGACAGATGAAAAAACCAAAGCTAGATTAGGTAAAATCATTCATAATAA
>CAZITT010000082.1:0-3315 GCA_964542235.1 uncultured Muribaculaceae bacterium
GCATATTAATCTCTCCTTATTTTGCATCATACCAATCTTTTCCATATTCAATATCAACTTTTAGTGGAACAATTAGATGATAGGCACTTTCCATTTTCTCTTTTACTATTTTTTTTACTTCTTCTAATTCATTTTTCAAAACATCAAATACTAATTCATCATGAACTTGAATGATCATTTTTGATTTTAATTTTTTATTATTAAATTCATCGTATATTTCAATCATTGCTTTTTTTAGTATATCAGCTTCCGTTCCTTGAATAGGGGTATTAAGAGCGATTCTTTCACCTTGAGATCTAATCATATAATTAGTACTTTTTAATTCGTCTATTACTCTTGTTCTTCCAAATAAAGTTTTTACATAACCATCTTTATAGGCATCTTCTATTTCCAAGTCCATATAGTCTCTTATTCCTGGATAGGTATTTAAATATTTATCAATAAATTTTTTAGCTTCGCTGGTACTTATTCCTAAGTCTTCTCCTAAACCAAAACTGCTAATTCCATATAATATACCGAAGTTAACCGCTTTTGCTACTCTTCTTTTTTCTTTATCTACTCCTATTTCTGGAACATTAAAAATTGCCATAGCGGTTTCAGTATGAATATCTTTATCTTTTTTAAAGGCATCTATTAAATTTAAAGCTTTAGACATATGAGCAAAAATTCTCAGTTCCATTTGCGAATAATCACCTGTTAAGATTAGATTGTTATTAGTTCCTATAAAAGCTTTTCTAACTAACCTGCCATAATCTGTTCTAATAGGTATATTTTGCAAATTAGGATTAACTGATGATAATCTCCCTGTTCTAGTTAATGTTTGATTAAAAATAGTATGAATTTTTCCATCTTCTTTAATTAAATCAAATAAACCAACAATATAATTACTATATAATTTAGATAACATTCGATATTCTAATACTTCTCTAACAATTGGGTACATAATCAATTTTTCTAAAATATCTGATGCTGTTGAATATTTATCTTTTATCACTTTCTTAGGATAATTAATACCCAATTTACCAAATAAAATCTCGCCTAATTGTTTAGGAGACAAAATGTTAAATTCACATCCGGCAAAATTATAAATATTGTTTGCCACTAAATCCATTTTTACTTTTATTTCTTCTTTCATTTTTAGTAATATTTCTTTAGATATTGTAACTCCTGTATATTCCATATCGGCTAACACTTCAGTAAGCGGAAATTCTATTTCTTCATATAATTTTAAACAATCTTTTGCCTTTAGCTCGCTTAAATATAAATCTTTATTTTCATAAATAAATTTAGCTTTTTTTATTGTCTCACTAGCAACTGCATTTATATCATAAGTATCTTTTTTTAATAACTGTTCACTAAAAGATACATCTAAATTTGCATTATTCATCAAATAGGCAATATCATCCTTAATATTATAGTTTAAAAGATAAGAAATAAGCATCATATCAAAATTACAACTATTTAGTTTAATGCCAAGATATTTAAATAAAACGAGTGTTTTCTTTAAATCATAAGTATATTTATTTAATTTATTGTTAAAAAAATCTATATCGGTTAATAAGACTTCTTTAGTAATAAATATGCTAATATCTTCGTTATATATTGCCATTCCAATGATATTTTTATCGTGATAGTTACCTTTTACTTCTAAATAGAAAGCGTAATCTTTATCAATTTTGATATTTTTTAAATCGTTAATGATTTCCACTTCTTTTATTGTTGGTATTTCTTTTTTAGGTATTTTTTTTAGTAAAGAATAAAACTCTAAATCTTCCAATACTTCAGTGTATTTTTCATTTATTCCTTTGTATTCAATATTATTTAAATTATTATCAAGAGGAACATCTTTGTAGATAGTTGCCATTTCTTTACTAAAAAATGCCATTTCTTTATCGTTAATTAATTTATCCTTGATAGAACCTTTTATTTCTTCAATGTGATCATAAATATTTTCGATAGTATCATAATCTTGCAATAATTTTAAAGCTCCTTTTTCCCCTATTCCTTTAACTCCTGGAATATGATCGGAAGGATCTCCCATTAATGCTTTTAAATCAATCATTCTAACTGGCTTTATCTTATAGGTATCTACAAATAATTTTTCATTCATTCTAATAAAATCTTCAGTTTTTAATAGTTTTACATCAATATCATTGCTAATTAATTGTAATAAATCTTTATCACTGCTAACGATGGTTCCAATGAAATCCGGATCCTTATCGATTTCTTTGGCAAATGTACCAATGATATCATCAGCTTCATAATTATCTACTTCGAAATATTTTATTCCCATGGCAAGAGCTAATTCCTTAGCTTTAGGAAATTGAATTTTTAAATCTTCAGGTGTCTCCATTCTACCAGCTTTATAATCAGTATATTTTTCGTGTCTAAAGGTTTTCCCTTTGTCAAATGCTATCATTATATATTTAGGATTTTCCTCACTAATAATTTTATTTAACATATTGATAAAACCATATAAACCATTAGTTGGAAAACCCTTAGAATTTCTCATAATATTGCCTTTGTAGGCAGTTGCATAATAACTTCTAAATAATAAGTTATTACCATCTATTAGAATTACTTTTTTCATCACTATCACCAATATAAGTATAACATATTTAAACAAAAATTTCTTATAGACTTGCTATAAGAAACTTTTATTTTTCACCAGTTCTTTGTCTTACCATATTTCCAAGAGAATCATATGGTAACCCTAAATCATTTAATTCATCTGCTAATATATATAACCCTTCTAGTTTAGCATTAATTTCTTTTGCTTTATCAGTAGTTTTTCTAGCCATTACATCTTCATATTTAATGACATTTGAACTATCATAATCATTAGTAGCTCTTCCTATTGCAGCGAAGCTTCCTTGACTAAAATTGGCACTTAAACAATAAACTATTCCATTATATTTTAATAAATAATTAAATATATAATTAACATCTGTAGAACAGCCTTCAATATAATTAGTAAAAGCATATTCATTAACGACATCAAATAACACAAATAACTTGTTTACTTGATCTTTTGTTTCTTGGTCATATCGATCTTTAGAATATGGATCATTACACAAAACTGTTCCATCAAGGGTTGCTCTTTCTACCCAATCCATGTATTCAGTAGTTGCTAGCATTGCTTGTTTTTCATTGTATTTACTAGATATTTCTTCACTTATTTTACCAATTACTTCTCCAATTGCTTCTTCTGTAAGCCCAAATTTTCTTACTAATTCTTTTAGTTTATCTGCCATATTTTGCCTCGTATAATCAATCTTAGGAGTTAATCTCCATGGTTGATTCCTTTCTTATCTA
>CAZITT010000083.1:0-3261 GCA_964542235.1 uncultured Muribaculaceae bacterium
TTATTGAAAGAAAAGTAATTAATGTAACAGGAGTTAACAAAATAGAAAGCTTTGACGATGAAGAATTTTTTATGGAAACATCAATGGGATATCTTGTAATAAAAGGAGAACAATTAGAAATAGTAAAATTAGATACCAAGGAAGGACTTGTATCTATTAAAGGAATAATAATAAGTATGAGTTATGTTGATCAATTAAAAAAGCAAGAAAAAACAGGTAACCTATTTTCCAAATTGTTTAAATGAGTCTTGTTATTCAAATAAAAACTATAATTTATTGTATGTTGTACGGTATTTTTTTTAAGTTTAGCATAAATTTATTTAACAGATATTTGTTTTATGGTAAAAAAATAAATAAAATATTATATAACATATCTTTCTTTTTTACATATACAGTCCTTTTTTTTATATTTAATTACTATATAAATGGTGGATATTTTCACCTTTATTTTTTGATATTCTTTATAATTGGATATGAAGTTTATACTAAATTAAAAGAACAATTTAATTTGTCTATTTAACAATGAATCATACTTTTTTAGATTGACTATCATGATATAATTTAATATAATTAAAATTGGAAAGGTGTGTATATGATATAATGAAAAATAATAAAAGAAAAAGAATTAGTCGTATTTTGTTATTTGGTACATTGTGTTTAGCAATAGATGGTTATATCATATATAGCTATAGTGATACATGGAGTCAAATAATTAACAAAAACGTAGAAAAAAAGAATTTAGCAGTAGAACTTGATAAATTAAAAGAAGAAGGAAATGAATTAAATAGGAGTGCTAATAAGTTACAAGATCCAGAATATATTGCCAAGTATGCTCGTGAAAAAAGATTATACAGTGGCAAAAATGAATATATTATAAGAATTAAGTAAAAACTAATTCTTTTTTTTTAAAATTTTCATGGTAAAAAATAATATTTTAATGTAGAATTATAATAGGTGGTTCTTATGAATGAAAGCTACGAATTTTTAAAGAAAAGTATTTTAAAGTATGGAGATACTGTAGTTATAGGTTGCTCTGGAGGACCTGATTCAATGGCCCTTTTACATATGTTAGAAAAATTAAGAAATGAGTTAGATATTAGTATTGTTTGCGCTCATGTTAACCACAATGTTAGAAAAGAAAGCAAGGAAGAATTAAAATTTTTAGAAAACTATTGTTTAAATCACAGTATTACTTTTGAATCAATGATTATCAAAAATTATGGTGATGATAACTTTCATAATGAAGCTAGAACAATTAGATATTCATTCTTTTCAGATGTAATAAAAAAATATAATGCTAAATATCTATTAACAGCACATCATGGAGATGATTTAATTGAAACCATTTTAATGAGAATTGTTAGAGGATCAACTCTTAAAGGGTATAGTGGCTTTAATAAAATTATCAAAATGACTAATTATACAATTCTAAGGCCGTTAATATTTGTTACAAAAGATGAGATAATAAAATATGATAAAGTCCATAAAATACCATATGTTGTAGATAAATCAAACACAAGTGATAAATATACTAGAAATAGATATCGAAAATATATTTTGCCATTTTTAAAGAAAGAAGATCCCCTTGTTCATCAAAAATTTATGAAATTTAATGAAATTTTATTAGAATACAATGATTATATTGACAAAGAAATGCTAAAAAAAATAAATGCCATTTATAATCAAAATTGTTTAAAAATAGATGAATTTAAAAAGTTAGATCCAATATTTCAAAATAAAGCAATATACTTAATGCTGGAAAATATTTATCAAGATGATTTATTTTTAATTACTGATGAACATGTTAAATTAATATTAAAATTAATTAATTCAGATAAAGCTAATACGTATGTTTATCTTCCAAACAATATTAAAATTATCAAAAGCTATGATATATTAAAAGTTACAAAAGATACCGAAGAATCAATTAATTATGATATCGAAATTGATGAATATACGATGCTTCCCAATGGTAAATATATTGAAGAGATTAAAACAACAACTAGTAATGACAATAATATTTGTAGATTAAATTCAAAAGATATCACTTTACCTCTTCATGTTAGAACTAGAAGAAATGGCGATAAAATGATTGTTAAAGGAATGATAGGTCATAAAAAGTTAAGTGAGGTATTTATTAATGCTAAAATATTACCTGAAGATAGAGATTTATGGCCAGTGGTAGTTGATTCTAAAGAAGAAATTGTTTGGATACCAGGAATAAAAAAATCTAAATTTAATGTAGATAAAAACGAAAAATGTGATATAATATTAAAATATCATTCTTAATGTGAGGAGAAGAATTATGAAGAAAAAACAAAATATGAAAAAAATAATTATACCTTATATATTGCTAGTAGCATTCTTTTTATGTGTATATTCTTTAATTGGAATAATAAGCAAGAAAGTAAATATCTTTACTTATAATGAATTTATGAATTATTTAAGTAAAGGAGAAGTAGTAAGTTTAAATATAACTCCTAAACAGCTGGCCCAAGTATATGAAATAAATGGCCAATTAGTAAGTTATAGTGACGATGAGAGTTTTTTTGTTAGAGTACCTTATTCTGAAAGTGTTTTAAGCACTATTTTAGATTATGAAAAAACAAATGATATCGAAATTAATACTAATAAAGATCCTTCTTCATCAACTATCTTAAACTTAGTAATAAATGTTTTACCATTTGTATTATTGATAGCATTAACGTTTATATTCTTAAATAAGCAAGTTGGAGGAGCAGGCAAATCATTTGATTTTGGTAAGAGTAAAGCCAAATTAAATTCTGAAAATAATAAAACAACCTTTAAAGATGTAGCAGGTTTACAAGAAGAAAAAGAAGAAGTAAAAGAGTTAATAGACTTTTTAAAAAATCCGAAAAGATTTCAAAAATTAGGAGCAAGAATTCCTAAAGGTGTTTTACTTGTAGGGCCTCCAGGAACTGGTAAGACTCTTCTTGCTAAAGCTGTAGCTGGGGAAGCAAATGTTCCATTTTATTACATAAGTGGATCTGATTTTGTTGAATTATTTGTGGGAGTTGGCGCATCTCGTGTTCGCGATATGTTTCAACAGGCTAAAAGAACAGCACCATGTTTAATTTTTATTGATGAAATAGATGCTGTTGGAAGACAAAGAGGAACCGGTTTAGGAGGAGGACATGACGAAAGAGAACAAACACTAAACCAATTGCTTACTGAAATGGATGGTTTTGGAGCAAACGAAGGAATAATAATTATTGCAGCAACTAATAGACCAGATGTATT
>CAZITT010000084.1:0-3238 GCA_964542235.1 uncultured Muribaculaceae bacterium
TCAATTTTGAATCAAACAACTGCGCAACCGCCCATGCAAAGCACGCGGCCAGCTCCATGTGCCTGGCCCGTCAATTGCTGCAGGAGCGGTTTCACATCTGGCGGCAACCAGCAGCGTGCGGCGCAACACGCCCGATCCCGTTCCAGTGATGGTTCTGCCCCGGCTGGCCGTCGACCATCGGGCGCAAGGCATCCAGCTTGGCGCATCCCTGCTGCAGGACGCAGTCGGTCGAGCGGTGAGCGTTTCGCAGAATGCCGGTGTACGGGCGCTGCTCGTCCACGCTCTCCACGACCGCGCCAAGCAGTTCTACGAGCACTACGGCTTCCAGGAGTCACCGCAGCATCCGATGACGCTGATGCTGCGCTTGAACAACGTCAAGGCCTGATCCAGCTTGCAGCCAATGCCGTGCTTGGCTTCTGTGGTGAACAGCGTTGTCATGGGGTCACCATTCGGCTTTCGCCGGACGTGGTGGCAGCCAAAAGCGAGCCACCCACAGGCCAGCCGCTCAATCAGCAACCGCCTGGGCGGCAAGCGGTACGAAGTGGGGCCGTCCGCTCACCTTGCCGTGAATCTTGCGTGCGCTTCATGGCCTGGGCCGGAACAAAATGTTGGGCTGCCATGATGCCCCATGACACAGCACGAGACAAAGAAAAAGCCCCGCTTCCTATGAAGGTGGGGGCTTTTGAGGTGCCATGCGATGGCGTGGCACTAAATTTTGGTGGCAGTTACGAATATGAATCAGCGTCCGTAGCTTGTCGGAAACCGTCCGCAAGCCCCGAACTCAAGCCGTTGCCCGAGCCCGGCGACCAGCGCCAGCAGGCTTGTGATCTGGGCCTGCATCCACGCCGAGATGCTCGATCACCACTGGCGGTCGGTTGGGAAACTGCGCCACGAGCTCCAGCTTGCCACCCATGCTTTCCACGTAGTGACGCAGGGTAGACAGCAGCATGTCGCTACGCTTTTCCAGGCGAGAAATGGTGTCCTGACCCACGCCCAGCGTGGTGGCCAGCTGCTCCTGCGTTTGCTGAGCTGCCAGGCGCAGATCCTTGAGGGTGGCCAGTTCCATGGCGCGCGCTTCCACCCGCTGCTGGCGTGCTTTGGGCAGCGCAGCCATGACGTCATCGAGTTTTCTTGCCATGATGGTTCTCCCTGCTCTGCTGGGCCAAACTGCCCACGTGTTCGCCGTAGCGCTCATCGGCGACTTGGATCAGGCGTTTGTAAAACCTGCGCTGATCCGCGCCGCCTTTGTCGCCCCCAACCAGCAGGATGGCCTGTCGTTGGGGATCAAACGCGAATGCCACCCGCCAGACCTGACCGTTCCAGGAGAAGCGCAACTCCTTCATATTGGTGTGGCGCGACCCTTTGAGCGTATCGACCGTGGGACGTCCCAGGTTCGGACCGAATTCGGCTCAGCAACTGAGCGTGCGCCAACAGTTCGTCCTGCAGATCCTCTTTCAGGTCGCTGAACTCCGTGTCAAAGGCGTCATGAAAGAGAACGGTTCAAGTCATGCGAGCAATTATGGCTTTAATGCCATATGGAGTCAAATCCATTTTTTGACCCATTGCTGGCTGCTACTCCCATGATCTGGAATGATGCTGTTCATGGAGAATGAACTCGCCGTCCTTGCCCGACCCACCGCGCCGCGCCCGCTGCGCTGCGCGGTGTATGCGCGCGTGTCGGCAGAGGACGGGCAGAACCAGCAGATGCCGTCCATCGAGGTGCAAACCCAAGCCTGCTTGGCGTTCATCGAACGCATACCGTCACCAGCACTGGCAGGCCATCGATGTGGCGTATGCCGATAACGGCTACTCCGGCGGGAACCTGCAACGCCCGGCGCTGCGCCGCCTGCTTGATGACATGCAGTCTAACCAAATCGATGTGGTCGTGGTACATCGGTTTGACCGCTTGAGCCGCAGCATTTTCGACCTAGAGGCTCTACTGCCCCTGTTCACCATCCCCGGTATCCGGCTGGTCAGTGTGACTCAACCGCTGGATACCGAATCGCCCGAGGGACGGCTGAACCTGCACTTGCTGACCAGCTTCGCGCAGTTTGAACGGGAGTTGATCGGCGAGCGCACGCGCGAGAAATTAACGGCCACCCGCGCCAGCGGGCGCTGGCAGGGCACTGCGGCGCCACTCGGCTACCGGATTGACCACGAGCAACGCCTCGCCGTGGTCGACGCCGAAGCGGCGATGGTTCGCGACATTTTTCAGCGCTTCCTGGACTTGGACTCGATGAGTGCGCTGGTCGAATTTCTGCAACAGCGTGGCTACAAGACCAAGAGCTGGGTGACCCGGGATCGGAAAAAACGCGGTGGCGGGCCATTTGATCGCAACGCAGCCTACCGTCTGCTAAACAACCGGGTGCTGATCGGCGAGGTCTATTACGCGGGGGAGTGGCACCGGGGCCTGCACCGGCCGATTGTGGATCTGGCGCTTTGGGACCGGGTGCACGAAATGATGGCGCAACGGGCGCGTCGCACAGGGACGCCCAATCAAGGCCGCGATCCTCTGGAATTCCCTCTGGCGGGGCGATTGTTTTGGCATGACGGACGAGCGTTCGGCTGCTTCGAATCTTCGTCGCGCAAAGGCAAACGCTATCGCTACTACACGGCACCAACTGGCGATCAGCCCGATGACTCAGAACCTCATCCAGAAAACCTGCCGTGCGCTGTGCTGCACGAGATCGTCACCGACCAGATTCGGCAGCGGCTTCGCGACCCGTCGCTGTTGTTGGACACGTTGTTGGACGGGCACCAGGGCGAGCCGGTTTTCGACAGAAACCTCGCCCTGGCCACCATGAAGCAGTTGGATGACGTTTGGGGCATGTTCATCGACAAGACCCAAGCGCAACTGATGCTGAACCTTGTCGAGCAGGTCACTCTGTATCCCGATCAGATGCAGCTCCGGTGGAGCCAACAAGGCTGGGAAACCTTGCTGCGCGAGCACTACCGGCCAGAAAAGCCCGTGTGAGCGGCCATTGGTTTGGTGGCAGCCCTGTTAGCTTGCGGACGCGGCTTCATATTTTTTCTCGGTTCTCCAGACCAGTAGCCATTCCAAACCATGGCGTCTCAAGTCATTGATTTATAAGGGATGTGCCTCGAGAGCGCTCGCGAGACCAGCAGAGAAAACGGGGAACAGAGAGGCGTCGGTGGGGGCAAAAACGCCGACTTCGCAGGGGTGGCGCTCGCGAGGCCAGGCCCGGAAACCGCGCCAACACTGGGGGAACGGGCAAAA
>CAZITT010000085.1:0-3222 GCA_964542235.1 uncultured Muribaculaceae bacterium
CTTGTCCAACAATAACAATTACAGTACCAAAAGCTGATTGCAGCAATAGTACAAGTTGCATGGATAGATGTCTTTGCGAGGGACATACTAGGTCTTATTGTGACAGTTATTGTGGTGGAGCGTGCAAATATACAGATTGTTATCATAAATGTATATGCAGTGGAAAGCATGTAGATTATTGTAAGATGGATTGTGAAGCTAAAACAGCAACAACGACAACAACCAAAAGGACAACATCTAAAAGAACAACAGTGTGTATACCAAAACCAGGAAAACAATGCAAGGCTGTTAAATAAAAACTCACTTTTGAGTTTTTTTCTTTAATTTGTTTTAAAATAAGGTATAATGAAGAAAAGAGGTGATTAGATGATAGCAGATGTATTAGTAGAATTAAGTAATGTATTTATTAATAAATCTTTCACTTATTTAGTTCCTGATCAATATTTAATGATTTTAAAATTGGGAATGAGAGTTATAGTACCTTTTGGTAATAAAAAATTAGAAGGTTTTGTTTTAAATATAAGAAAGAAAGAACAATTTGATTATGAGTTAAAAGAAATAATTGAAATAGTAGATGATTTTTCAATATTAAACAAAGAATTATTAGAGTTAGGAAAACATATTAGTGAAAATACTTTATCATCTCTTATTGCTTGCTATCAATCAATGTTGCCTAAAGCTTTAAAAGCTAAAATAAAAGTAAATATTAAACCTTTATATAAATCTTATATCGTTTTAAATAATAATTTTGATGTTGATAAATTAAATAATAATCAACAAGAAATAATAGCAATCTTGAAAAAAAGCAAAAAAGTAGAGAAAACAATTCTTAATAAGATATCATCTAGTAGTGTTAAAACGTTACTTAAGAAAAATGTTATTGAAGAAATACAAGAAGAAGAAAATCGTTATAATATAGATAAAAGTTTTAAAAATAGTTTTATTCTTTATGATGATCAACAACATGTATATGATGAAATAATAAAATATAAAAATAATAACGAAATATTTTTAATTCATGGCGTAACGGGATCTGGCAAAACAAATATATATATGAAATTAATTGAGAATGTTATAAATGATGGAAAGCAAGCGATTGTTTTAGTTCCAGAAATATCGCTTACTCCACAAATAATTAAAAGATTTACTTCAATGTTTGATAATATCGCTGTTCTTCATAGTAGATTGTCTGAAGGCGAAAGATATGACGAATGGCGAAAAATAAAAGATCATAAAGTTGATATCGTTATTGGCGCTAGAAGTGCTATTTTTGCCCCTTTTGATAATTTAGGATTAATTGTTATTGATGAAGAGCATTCAACAACATATAAACAAGAATCATCGCCTAGATATAGTACAATTGATGTTGCTAAATTTAGGTCAAAGTATCATAATTGTCCATTAGTATTAGGTAGTGCCACGCCATCTTTAGAAACATATGCAAGATCTAAAAAAGGAATTTATCATTTATTGGAATTAAAAACTAGAGCTAATAAAAAAGAAATGCCTGGTATATCAATTATTGATATGAATAAAGAGTTTAAGAAAGCCAATAATTTTTTATCAAATAAATTAACAAGTGAAATAAAAAATAGAATTGATAAAAATGAACAAGTTATATTATTTTTAAACAGGAGGGGGTACTCTAACTTTATAACGTGTTCTAATTGTGGCAATACTTATAAATGTCCTAATTGTGATATTAGTCTTACTTATCATAAAACTTCTAATATGCTAAGGTGTCATTATTGTGGATATGCAACTAAAAAAGATGAAGTATGTAATCACTGTCATCAAGAATTAGTAAGCTATGGCATAGGAACTGAAAAAGTTGAAGAAGAAATAAATAAGCTAATACCAAATGCTAAAGTAATAAGAATGGATGTAGATACTACAACTAAAAAGGGTTCTCATGAAAAAATTATTAATGATTTTATGAATCAAAAATATAATATTCTTTTAGGCACTCAAATGATTGCAAAAGGGTTAGATTTTCCTAATGTAACATTAGTTGGAGTAATTAATGCTGATACTAGTTTAAACTTTCCAGATTTTAGAAGTAGTGAATATACTTTTCAATTATTAAATCAAGTATCTGGAAGAAGTGGTAGAGGTGAAAAAGAAGGAGAAGTTTTAATTCAAACTTTTAATCCAGATCATTATGCAATAGTTTATTCAAAAGATAATAATTATGAAAAATTTTATAATGAAGAAATGGCGATTAGGAGAAAATTAGGATATCCACCATATTATTATTTATGTTTGATAAGAGTTATTGCTAAAGATTATGATATGGCTAGAGATATAAGTAATGATATTGCTAGTTTCCTAAAAAAAGAGATTAAAGAAGAGATTATTTTAGGACCAAGTGTTGCTAATATCTTTAAAATAAATAATCAATATCGTTTTCAAATCATTGTTAAATATAAAAAGATAGATAATATTATGGATAAGATAAAGTTAGTCAACGAACGATATTTTAACAATAAAAAAATAAAGTTAGAAATTGATTTTGATCCTTTTAAAATATAAAAAGTAATCTAGATTACCTCTGGATTACTTTTTGGTTTTGTTTCTACTATTTGATTTTGTGATTTATCAACAACAATTTTATCATCTGTTTTTTCAATTTTAACAGCAGGAATTGGTTTTGAATTATTAGGTTTAACATCATTAGAATTTGCTTTAGGAAAAGGAATTGATCCCGGATTAGGAGTTGCTGATTGTTGTTTAACATCAGATGTTTTAAAATTTTCAACAATTTTAATTTCTTTTGGATAACTATAAATGTTATCTAAAGCATCATCAACATCAATTAACGAATAAATTTCTTCCATTGAGGTAAGACCAACTAAAACTTTTTGTAAACCATCTTGCAATAAAGTTTTAGTACCACCATTTTGATAAACTAGCTCTTGTAATTTTTTACGATCAATATTATTGTTGATAGCATATCTAATTTCATCATTTAATAATAATACTTCTTGAATGGCAATTCTTCCTCTATATCCGCTAGTACATTTATCACATTTACCCGCTGTTGGTATTTCTTTTACATCTAAATTTAAAACAGTTTTAAACAATTTTTTTTCATAATCAGTGGTAGGTCTTAATGTTCTACATTCAGGACATAATCTTTTGGCTAATGTTTGAGAGATGATACCTGCTAGTGATGTAGATAGTAAATATCTTTCAACTCCCATATCTAATAATCTTTCAATG
>CAZITT010000086.1:0-3141 GCA_964542235.1 uncultured Muribaculaceae bacterium
TAATTATGGATGAAATACATAGATTAAATAAAGATAAGCAAGATCTTTTACTTCCTTGTATTGAAAGTGGTTTGATAACTTTAATAGGTCTTACAACTAGTAATCCATACCATCGAATAAATCCAGCAATTAGAAGTAGATGTCAAATCTTTGAACTTAAACCTTTAACAACAAAAGATATTATAATCGGCTTAAAAAGAGCTTGTGATCACGAAGATATCAAAAATATTAAAATAAACAATAAAACAATTGAATATATTGCAACATTAGCCAAAGAAGATTTAAGATTTGCTTATAATTTATTGGAGATAGCTTATTATTATAATAATAAACATGAAATTACAATTGATTTGATAAAAGAAATTAATTCTAAACCGGTATTTTTCCATGATAAAAATGGTGATGGACATTATGATGTTTTGTCAGCTTTGCAAAAATCGATTAGAGGTAGTGATGTAAATGCTAGTTTGCATTATTTAGCTAGGTTGATTTTAGCTGAAGATTATGATTCAATTTTTCGCAGATTATCAGTTATTGCATATGAAGATATTGGCCTTGCTAATCCTAGTATTGGGCCAAAATTAGATGCTGTAATTAATGCCTGTGAACGTCTTGGAATACCAGAATCAAGAATAGCATTATCTAATATTGTTATCGAAATGGCATTATCTCCAAAATCAAATAGTGCTTTAATAGCAATCGATTTAGCTATAAAAGATGTTGAAGAAGGTAGTGTTGGTGAAATGCCTAGTTATTTAAAAAGTCCTTATGTTGGTTATAAATATCCTCATGAATATTTAAATACAATGGTAAATCAGACATATTTACCAACTAATTTAATAAATAAAAAGTATTATAATCCCAAAAATACATCTAGATATGAAAAAACTTTAAATGAAGTATATAAAAATATTGAAAAAATAAAAAATGATTCAAAATAATCATTCTTTTTTTATAATATCATTAATAATATATGAAGCAATAAATAATCCAGCAGTTGCCGGGACAAAACTAGTTGACCCTAACATTTTTAGTTTAATTGGTAACTCTATGGAAGATACAACTTTAATTTTTTTGCTGTCAATTTTTTCATCATTAGTCCATTTTCTTAATAGTTTAGCAATTGGATCATTTTTTGTTTGGTCCAGCGTTGTAATTTCTATTTTAGTGGGGTCTAATTTGTTAGCCATTCCCATTGAAGATATAAGTTTTATTTTTCTTTCTAAACATTTTTTAATTATTAATTTTTTAGTCTCTAAATAATCACAACAATCAACAATATAATCATAATTATCATCAAATAGTATATTTATATTATTTTTATCAATAAACTTGTCTATAAGCCTTATTTTAGCCTCTGGATTGATATCTAATATCATGTCATTCATCACTTTTGTTTTATTTTTGCCGATTGTTGAATGAAAAGCAATTATTTGCCTATTAATATTAGTTATATCTACTTTGTCAAAATCAACTAAAGTGATATGTTCTATTCCACTTCTGATTAAAGAGATGGCAGCATACCCACCTACTCCACCTAATCCTAAAATTAATATTTTTTTATTTTTAATTTTATTAAAATTATCTTGTCCAATTAGTAATTTTGATCTTTCAAATTCATTCATTTTACCACTCCATAATAAAACCCAGAGAAACAAATAGTTAACGATAAACCTGCATATTTACAGGTGGGCATCTTGTCTTAGCTTTTAGGATCCCTGTTCAATGAAAAGGTTTTCAACACCAGCTTAGACGCTAATTCCCTTATCGTGTTATCTTGGCGGTTTATACCAATTAATATCGTATTCTCTAGGCTAATTAAATTATATCATTCATTTTTATAGTTATCAAGGAAATTAAACTTATTGTTACCTTTTTTATATTCAATAATAGCATCTAAATTAATGTTATAACTACTTCTTAATATATTAATATCACTATTTTCATATGTTTTATTTAGATTATTAATTAATTTTTTTATTTCATATCTTTTACTATCAATTTTATTTTTAGTGAAAGAACAAGCACAATCAATAAAATTTAATTTATTATATTTACACCAAGCAATAATATCATCTTCTTTTACATAATATAATGGTCTTATCAATTCAATTTTATCAAAATTTTTACTTTTTAATTTTGGCATCATTGTTTTATATTCACCAGCATATATAATATTTAACATAATAGTTTCGATTATATCATTAAAATGATGACCAAGTGCAATTTTATTACACCCTAGTTCTTTAGCTTTTGCATAAAGATGACCTCTTCGCATTCTAGCACATAAATAACATGGCGAGGCTACCTTTTCAGTTATTTCAAATATATCTGCTTTAAAAATATTAGCATTAATATTTAATAATTTTAAATTATTTTTAATTTTATTTAATATTTCATCGTTATAACCAGGATTCATTAAAATATATTTAACTTTAAAATTCTTTTTGCCATGTTTATGCAGTTCTTGAAAGCATTTTGCTAAAAGGTTACTATCTTTACCTCCAGAAATACAAACAGCAATAACATCTCCATCATTTATTAAATTAAATTCATCTATTGCTTTTATAAACTTACTCCAAATTTGTTTTCTAAACTTTTTAATAATACTTTTTTCAATATCACTAAGCACGGTATTCAAACTCATAATCAAGAATTCTAACTTTATCTCCTGATTTAGCTCCCATTTTTTCTAATTTTTCATCAATACCCATTTTAGTAAGTTTTTTAGCAAATCTTAAAATAGCTTCATCACTGTTAAATTTTGTCATTCTAAATAACTTTTCAACTTCTTCACCTTTAATTTGATAGTAATTGTTTATCTTTTCAATTATAAATGGTTCTTCTTTTTTAAATTTGTATAATACATAATCCTCATAACTATCATCATCAATAATTTTTTCTATCTTAATATTATTTAATAAATCAGCGATATATAATAAAACATTATCTAAACCATCATTATTAATTGCACTTATTTCAAAGACCTTTTTATCAATTTTTTTCTTAAATTCATTTAAATTTTCATTAGCATTTTCTAAATCCATTTTATTAGCAATTATTATTTCTTCTTTATCTAAAAGTTTATTATTAAAGTTTTCTAATTCTTTTCTAATTAACAAATAATCTTGATATGGATTG
>CAZITT010000087.1:0-3064 GCA_964542235.1 uncultured Muribaculaceae bacterium
TGATCTTGATGTCATTACCGTTTACTTCCTGAATGACTTAGGAAACGTAACTATAACCATTACTTCCGAAACTGGTGAAACCGTATATAACCACACCGTACCTACAGACTACGGAGTATCCGAAACCATTGATACCTACAATCTTGCCGAAGGAAGTTACTTTATTACCATTACCAATGCAGACGGAATGTGGCTGCAAGGAGAGTTTCAAATTTAACCAATTAATTTACAGGAATGTTTAACAAAAAAAGAAAATTACCATGAAAAAGAAATTATTTATTTTGACAACTTTAACTATTGCTTTATTATCATGCAATAATGAAGACAACTCATTAGCACATGTAGATAAGGAAGTGGCACAAACTTTTGAACAGACAAAATCCTATCAGATCCCGATAGACAAGGCGCTATTAAACTTAGAAAACTTTCTTGAGATAATTGATGGACAATCGAAAGGAAATGGAAATAGAGTGAAAAACATTCATCGAACCGTTAAAAATATTGAAACTGTAAGTCGCAAGAATTCGATTACCACTACATCCAAAGGAATGAATCGCGTAATTAGTCCTGCCAACGCAGAAGCTATGATGTATTTAGTTAACTTTGATGATAATCAAGGCTATGCTATTTTAGCTGCTGACGAGCGAATAAGCAGTAAAATTATTTCAATTGTTGACGAGGGTTCAATTAGCGCTAATGATTTTCAAATAACCAATAATGAAATATCGTTAGAAGAAGAAGGATTAGAAAACTTTTCTTTATATAATGCTGAAGAAAATGATTATTATGTTGGACTACTTGCTCCAACCGAACAAGAATCTATAACAAAAGAGATAATGTATGAGTATGCTGAAAGAGAAATTATTGACTATGACTACACTAGTGGGGATAATAGCTACACAACTTCTACAGTCACAGATCCTTGGGTTATTATAAAAAAATATCTCCGATGTTAACAACACTATGGCGTCAAGACTCTCCGTTTAATGATAATACTCCAATTAAAGGTTTCTTAGTAACACCAGAACATGCTCCGGCAGGTTGTGTCCCTATTGCTGTAGCACAAATTATGGCTTACCATGAGTATCCAACTTCATTAACTTGTAATGGAGTTTTGTGCGATTGGAAAAAAATGAAAACCGTATATAGTATAAGTAATTATAATAAAAGTGACGTTAGTGCACAAATTCAAGTAGCAAACTTTGTCAGCAATATTGGTGCTTGGTGTAAAACATTTTATTGGGTAGGATTAATAAGTAAATATGGTTTTGCTTTACCAAAAAATGCGAAAGATTGTATGAAATTATTTGGTTATTCAAATGCTGAAAGGTATTATGGTTATTACGAGAGTAAAGCTAAAGAAATGCTTGATAACGGTAAGCCTTTTTTCTTGGCTGCAATATCAGGAGCTGTAAATGGTCATGCATGGGTTGTTGACGGATCTATAGTTAGAGAACAAAAAATAAGAACTGTGAACAATTCCACGGGACAAACAATCAGCAGTTCCACTAAAACGGAATATTTAGTTCACTGCAATTGGGGATGGGGTGGAAAAGCAAATGGTTACTATGCATCAGGCGTTTTCAAACCCAAAAATGGTACGGTTATGACAGAGCCGGGAGTTGATTTTAATTTTGGTAGCAGCAACAGCAATTTTTGGTACGGATTTCATATGATTACATATTAAATTTAAGATACATTAAGCCTTATGAAAAAAATGATTTATACAATCACCACAGGATTGCTTTTAGTGATATTTACATCCTGTGATGTTGTGCAGACCGAGAAATTTCGGTCGTATGTAATAGCATACGGTAATGTGGACAGCATTTCCTTGTGGAAAACCGAATCCGGCAATTTACTACTCCGTATTAGCCACACCGATGATGTTGTAAATTGGCTGTCTAAAGGAGATGATAAAGTGAAATATGACGATTTATGCCGTTCACACAATGATATGAATTGTTTTCGTACACTCAGTTTCATCGAATTTCCGAATTCAGGATATTTTATGATGGAAGATGCAACAGCTATTAACGTAACAAGTAACCAAGACTTTGATGTAAATCATCCGGCAGGAAGTTCGCTTAATGACGTTGTACGTCTGTGTTCCGCATCACCCGCAGCTTATATTCGAAGCAACTACAAGACAAGTTACGATTGGCAGAACAGTTATCCGCAGGGTTTTTCTAAAGAAAAAGAGTTGGAAGATGTCCGTTTAGGTTACGAAAATACACTTGATAATCCATCTTTTGACCTAAAAGCGCTTTATCCTATTGATGATTTGCTCGAAAACATTACTGCAGAGCAATTGGAATTGCTTGGACCAGGTAACGGTTTCCTAATCGGGTATCTGATTTTTGAGTCGCAGCCTAAAACTCAGTGTGATCATAAACTGACAGTAAGTATGACTACCGATACGGGTAAAATTTTGAAAACAACCATTGATTATACATTTAAATAATAAACAAGATCATGAAAAAAATAATTTTCTTTATATCGTTTCTGTTCGCTGCCGCGCTTTTTACAAGCTGCGAAAAAGACGAAATTAAATTTGAAGGAACCACGTGGGAATATACTGCTCCAACAGGCGAGATGAATGTTTTTGATAAAATGACTTTATTTTTTAAAGATGAAAAAAACTTCACGGCTACCGTAGGTTATTTCGATGACGCACATACCGAAACTGTCGGCGGAATTTACACCTACGCACACCCTACAATCACTCTCAAATTTCAGGAAGAAGACGTAGAAGAGAAACTAACAGTTACTGATAAAACCACGCTGACGGGAACTTTACAAATTTCAGGGGAAAAAATAATCTTCAAAAAGAAATAACGTCAAAATTTTTCTCCCCGTCCGTCTTCACGGATATGCAAAACAAATAAGCAAATAGTTGCGCTGGCTTGTGGGATTTATTAATCCCGCTTTCAATAATTATAAGGAATTGCATTCCGGATTTGTAAATCCCCCGCTCGCGCGGATATTTATCCGTGCGTTGGTCGTTAGAGCAAGAAAAGCCATATACAATGAGTACTAAATATAAGTTTGACTACGTCGATTT
>CAZITT010000088.1:0-327 GCA_964542235.1 uncultured Muribaculaceae bacterium
AAAGGAACTTTGGTTTTTGATGCTGATTTAGAAGTAATAAAATATTTAAAAGAACGTGATAAATTATTTAAAAAACAAAAAATGGTTCATAGCTATCCACATTGTTGGAGATGTCACAGTCCATTGTTATATTATCCTTTTCCAACATGGTATATTAAAGTCACTAATCTTAAAGATCAATTGATAGCTAATAATAAAACTATTAATTGGTATCCAAGTTATGTTGGAGCAAAACGTTTTGCAAACTGGCTTTCTAATGCAAAGGACTGGAACATATCAAGAACAAGATACTGGGGTACTCCAATTCCATATTTTAAGTGTAGTTGT
>CAZITT010000088.1:337-1217 GCA_964542235.1 uncultured Muribaculaceae bacterium
AATTGGTTAGAAAATGTTAAGGATTGGGGTTTATCTAGAAAAAGATATTGGGGAGCTCCTCTTAATATCTGGAAATGTGAATGTGATTATGTAGAATCAATTGGCAGTAGAAGTGAACTAATAGAAAAAGCTATTGAAGATATTGATGATACTATTGATTTACATAAGCCATTTGTAGATAATATCCATATCAAATGTCCAAAATGTGGTAAAGCGATGTCTCGAGTAGATGATGTAATTGACTGCTGGTTTGATTCCGGTTCAATGCCATACGCTCAGTATCATTATCCATTTGAAAATAAAGATATCTTTTTAGATCAGTTTCCAGCAGATTTTATTTCTGAAGGAATTGATCAAACAAGAGGATGGTTTTATACATTGCTTGTTATTTCCACTTTTATAAGTGGTGAATCTTGTTATAAGAATGTTTTAGTAAATGACATGTTACTTGATAAAAATGGTCAAAAAATGTCAAAATCTAAAGGAAATATTGTTCGACCATTTGAAATAATGGAAAAATATGGCGCAGATGCCTTAAGATTTTATTTGCAATATGTATCATCAACTTGGATGCCAACTTCTTTTAATGAAGATGATTTAAGAGATATCAATTCAAAATTTATTGGAACATTAAAAAACATTTACAATTTTTTCTCGCTTTATGCAAATACTGATAAAATAGATCCAAGAAATTTTAAAGTAGCGTATAATGATTTGGAAGAAATAGATAAATGGTTATTATCAAAATATAACAATTTAATTAAAGAAGTAACTAATTGTTTTGAAATTTATGATGTTAATAAAGTAGCTAAATTAATTAATAATTTTGTTTGTGATGACTTCTCCAACTGGTATATTAGAAGAAATAGAAATAGATTTT
>CAZITT010000088.1:1227-3014 GCA_964542235.1 uncultured Muribaculaceae bacterium
GCAACATATTAGATAATTCTAAAAAATGTGTTTATCAAACAACATACGAAGTTTTAGTAGGTCTTACTAAATTACTGGCACCCATTATGCCTTTTATTACTGAAGAAATATATCAAAATTTAACAGATGGTAAATCGGTCCATTTAGAAGATTATCCAGTATATAATATTAATTGTATTAATTCTGAAGTTGAAAATAAAATGGATTTAGTAAGAGATTTAATTAGTTTAGGTAGAAATGCTAGAGAAGAATCTAAAATAAAAGTAAGACAACCAATAAAAGGAATTATCTTAGATGGCAAAATAAAAAATATTATTGGTAACTTAGATTCATTAATTAAGGAAGAATTAAATGTAAAAGAACTATACTTTGAAAATGACTTATCAAAATATATGAACTTTATCTTAAAACCCAATTTTAAAATTGCAGGTCCTATTATGGGAAATGAAATAAAAGATTTTAGCAAATTTTTAACTAATTTATCTGAAGAAGAAATAATGAAACTTAAAAATAATGAGTTAATAATATTTAATAATAGAGAGATATCTAGTGATTTAGTAGATATTACTATAAATTCTAAAGAAGGATTTAATGTAGCAATGGCAGGTAATAACTTTATCATATTAGATACAAAACTAACTCCTCAATTAATTAATGAAGGGATTGCTAGAGAACTAATATCTAAAATTCAAAATATTAGAAAACAAAAAGATTTTAATGTGGCTGATAGGATTAACATTTTATATTATGGCGATATTGATAATATCTTAAATGATTATCAAGAATATATAAAAAAAGAAACTTTAGCAATAAACTTTATTAAAAAAGATAATCTTGATACTGAATATCAATTAAATGATTTAAAAGCTTATTTAGATGTTGAAAAAATATAAAAAAATTGGAATTTTCCAATTTTTTTATTTAAATCATTTATTGTCTTGATAAGCTTTCTCAGTTCTTTTTATTTCTTCTAATGCTTCTTTTTTCTTATGATAATCAAAAGTTTTAACTTCTATCTTTTGGAGTATTTTATAAGTTTCAAAGAAATTTTTTATTTCAAGTCTTGCATGTTCAGTTATATCAGTTATTTCATTAATGTTTTCAAATCTTGGATCAACATTATTAACAGCAATTATTTTGTTATCGCCAAAACCATTATCAATGGTTTGTAAATATCCAATAACTCTAGCATCAACAATACAGCCTGGAAAAGTTGGTTCGCTTGTTAAAACCAAAATATCAAGTGGATCGCCATCATTAGCAAGAGTATTATCAATAAATCCATATTCTGCAGGATAAGTCATTGATGAATATTGAACTCTGTTTAATTTAATCTTTCCTGTTTTTTTATCAATTTCGTATTTGTTTTTTGTTCCCATTGGTATTTCTATAATTGCTTCAATTATGTTATTCATAATTTCACCATCCTGAGGTTAATTATAATATAAATACATAACGACTACAACTAAATATTATTAGTTTTTAAAAATTCCCTTAATATTTTAGTAACCGCTCTTTTTTCAATTCTTGATACATAGCTTCTAGAAATTTTAAGTAGTTTCGCTATTTCCTTTTGAGTTTGTGGTTCACAATTGTTTAATCCATATCTTTTAGTAATAATATCTTGCTCTCTAGGAGTTAGATATTTTATATATTCTCTTAATAATCTAATATTATTTTTTTTATGAATATCTTCTATATAATCTGGTTTAGGGGATTTTATAACATCTAAAATAGTAATTTCATTTCCTTCTTTATCAAAGCCAATTGGTTCATCCAAACTGATA
>CAZITT010000089.1:0-2949 GCA_964542235.1 uncultured Muribaculaceae bacterium
AGCATTTTTAATTCTTTACTCATAATATATTTATTTAAAACGAACCAACATAATCAGATGAAACTAAATATCCATCAAAACAAAATTTGCTTCTATTTACATAGACATTACAAACGTCCAAGTTGTGTACATTTAAGTCTTTAACATAACTTATAGTCTTATCTAAGTTATCTTTATTAGTAATATAAACATCGGTATTATCACCTTGTGAGGTTACTCCTCTTACCATGTATAATTCATTCATAGTATTTAGTTTAAAATATCAATGTGTATCTTATTCTTTTATTCTAAGGTCATTAATAGAAACACCAAACTTATCAGCAATCTCTTGCATTGTAAGCTCTGTAACTTCTTTCCTTTTCCATATGAGATTTTCTGGTTTACATAGATTCTTTCTTATAACGCAATCATAATTGAGAATCCTATAAACTTCCATAATATCCAGTGCACTAGCGTCTGTAGTATTTATTTTCAAATCTTGATTATAACCATAGTCAAGAGTTTTCCAATTATTTTCAAATTGAATGATTTTTATACCATCAATATCCATCACTAATCCCATTTCACCATTTCTGAGTTTAACACTCATACCACTTTTTAACTTTGATTTTCGCATATTATTATACAGTTTAATGAAATTCTATACTTTCTGAGAGATAAGTTCAGTTATTTATATTAGTTAAACAATCAAAATGAAATTCCTCAGCTATTCTAGACTGTTCACAAGCTTGTACAGATTTATGTATAAATGCAGCATTGTTTAAGAAATATTTTTCAATTTCTTTATAAACTTTTTCAGCAATAGTAAATGCTTTACAATTTGCCTTAGATTCTGCAATTTTCTTGCCTAAGTTTTCATCAAAAGTATCTCTTTCATTACATCTTGCAATAGCTTTTACTGTAAACACACCACTCATATCTATATGTAAATCAACACGTGATTTAGGCCACATGTAATACTGAATCTTATCCCAAATAGGATGTTTTTCTAACTGCATATCACATTCTAGAACACAAACTACTATCTTCTTTTCTGGATTTACAAAAAAATCTGATTTAATAATTCTAACTCTGTTTTTCATATTGCTATTTTATTTTTAATGATTAGTTTCAAATATAAGTAAATTCTTTATAATTACAAAATTATTTTAGTTAATTTTTAGTTGAACAAGTCAAATGTTACTATTACGCTATGCAAGCCACTTGCGACTATTAATGATTTAATTATAAAGGTTGTAAGTATTAATAGAGCGGAATATGGTGTATATTTTAGACTTTAATAGTTTAAGCATATAATCAACATCCTTAAAGTTATACTTTGCAAATAGAGTGTTATTATATTGATTAGCCTCAATCATATTTTGCATTACAACAAGTAAATTATCCTTTGTAAGCGACCTTAATACTTCATCCTTAACGTTACACCAATTAAGCATAAATAGTTCATCTTGTGTACTTGAATCGTTTAGTGGTTTATATACTCTTTTTAAAATTCTACATAACGCAATAAAATCATTACTGCATACATTATTTTTATTTCTTTTTTTTGCTGATTTAATTATGCCTACATGTTGGTTTTCTTCGTCTATTTTATATTTCTCGCTTGCTCTTCCCAAACATTCTCCTCTATCTCTCTTAGCCTGTAAAGCTGATTTTGTACGTATGCTTACTAATTTAGCTTCTCTTTCCGCCAAAGCAAAGAATAAAGTTAAAGTAAATTTATCAGTATGAGGCAGGTCACAAAAATATATATCGCCTCGCATTTCTTCAAATATTTGCAATGCTTCAATAACCGTTCTGAAACGGTCTGTTTTAGCAATGATTAATGTCGCATTAAGACGTTTGCAATGCTCTTTTGCTTTCTGTAACTCTTTGCATCCTTGCAAATCTTTACCAGTATATACCTCTTCGTAATCCGCTATTAATTCACCATTTTCGGATTTTACAAAGTAATCAATGATCGATGATTGTGCTTGTAAACCTAGCCCTGAGATCCCTTGTCTTTTTGTGCTGACTCTTCTCCAAGATATAAATTTTTTCATATCATTACTCTTTATTAATAAATATTAAAATAAGTTACCGATTGCAACAAATTAATTAAGCCTATTACCAAGTTAATTGCTACTATTACTTAATTTTAAAGATTTCCCCGGTTAGACAAAGTATTATCATCCCCACTATAATTATTATACTCATAGCTCTTTATCTCCTTTTATTAATTAATTAAGTACGCGTTTATATCCTTGCTTCATCAAACTGAAAGCAAAATCATGCATCTGCTTTTTATTACAGAATGAGTGCTCAACTTCTATATTGTTTTCAAAAATCACAATTGTGTATTTTAATTTCCAAAAATCTATATTAATTTTATAAGTTTTCATAATCTTATATTTTAAAATTATTATTTTTAAACTGTAAAATATATCATACTCACTAAATCAAAGAGGACTATTACTACAATAATTCAGTATTATTTCTTTTGAATCCTGATTAGTAACCAAAATCTTAAAGTGCTTTCTTTGCATCTTATAAGCGTGTATAAAACCCTCCATATAATCATCAATATTGTCTATATAACAATTTGAAATGATTTTAATTTCGTTATCTTGTAAAGTTCTGATTTCTATTTTTACTCTCATTTTTTTAATTATTAGTAATTAGTATTATTTAGTTTATTATACATTTTTTGTTCTAGACTGTAAGCCAGAGTTATATTATTTTCTTTGTAAGCCTTATCAAGCCTGATTAAATCGAACTTTAATTTTAGCTTTTCTTTTGGGCTCATATGCCTACTTTTTGCATTAATTAGCGTTTTTAGCGTTTCTAAATTATTCATAATCTAAGTTCTTTAATGATAAATTTATAAATTTTTTCAAAATTGCGAACTATTATTAGTAATAAAAATATAATAGCTGCTATTAGAGATATAAGTCTTACCAAATCATTATA
>CAZITT010000090.1:0-2884 GCA_964542235.1 uncultured Muribaculaceae bacterium
CATACGTATCAGAAGATGCACCTCTTAACAAAACAGGTAGTTATACATTAGGAGAGATTGTTGTAATCTATTATTACACTAAGGAAAATGGTCAAGTGGAGCATCAACTTAGTAAAACTTCTGATGATGTAATTACTAATACTAATAAAAAATCCACATATACAATAAATTATTCGGGAGAAATAAGTAATTATATTGGCGATGCAACCTTAACAATAAAAGATACGCTACCTTATGCAATAGATGATAGTGTAATAGGGACAAATTTAGCTGGAGGAACTCTAAGTTCAGATAAGAAAACAATTACGTGGATAGTAGATTTAAATGATATTAATACATTTGATGAAGAAAATGGAGTGTACTTATTAAACTTTAGCAAAACTATTACTGTAACTTTTGCATCAATAGATCCAACTTTAAGAAAAATTTTAAATACAGTAACAGGTAACCTTTATTTAAAGGAAACTGATCAAGAGTTTGAAAAAAGTGCTATCGATGAAAATGAAGTAGCAATTAAAGGTAGAGTAATTGCTAGATATGTCGATGAAAAGGGCAATACGTTAAATCCAGATATTATACTTGAAGAGCTTATAGGTACCCCTTATCAAACATCAGCTTTACAAATTGATAATTATGAATTAATTAATGTTTCTAATCAAGAAACTGGTCTTCATCAAGAAGAAGATATTATTGTTATATATACATATCAACAAAAAACAGGACCAGTTGTTAAAACCGGAATATTTAACGATTATAAAACAGAAATATTCTTCTTAGTAAGTTCCTTAATGATGATTGGCACAGTTATATTAAAGAAAAAATTTATTTTCTAATATAAAAAGGATTATTGATATTTTCAATAATTCTTTTATTTTGCAATGCAAAATATAAATTTATTTTTCTATATTTTTTTCTATTTTATCAATAATTATATATAAAATATAAGATAATATTCCAAGTACAAATATCGCTGTAATTACTAAATTTAAATTAAAAATTTGGGAGCCATAATTAATTAAATAACCAAGGCCTTGTTTTGATACTAATAATTCTCCCATAATTACACCAATCAATGACATACTAATATTTATTTTTAATGTATTAATTAAACTTGGGATATTTCCTCTAAATATTAAATACATAAATATTTGTAATTTAGTGGCATTAAAAGATTTAAGTAAAATAATTTTATCATTATCAGTAGATGAGAAAGCATTATACATGTTGATGATAGTAGTAAAGGTAGAAATAAGAAGAGCCATGAAAATAATTGATCTTGGGTTAGCCCCGATTAAAATAATAATAAGGGGGCCTAAAGATACTTTAGGAAGAGAATTTAAAACTGTTAAATAAGGATCTAATATTTTAGATATTATCTTATTGGCCCATAAAATACTAGCTATTCCTAAACCAATGATAGCAGCTAAGGAAAAGCTAAGTAAAGTTTCATAGGTTGTTGCTAAAATATGTTTTGTTAAATTATTTATTCTAAACAGCTCACTAATTGTTTTTATTATTTTGGATGGCGAAGAAGAAAGAAAAGGATTAATTATTTTATAATAAGATAATATTTCCCATGCTAGTAAAATAGATACAAGGATTAATATTTTAAAAGTTCTAACAATTATTTTTTCTCTTTTTAATTTTTTTAAATATATGTAATGCTCTTTACTATACATGATGATCCAAATCTTTCCATATTAAATCATAATATTTAAAAAAATCTTTATTTTTTCTATTAATAGTTGGTAGATTTCTATTATCAAAATTGATACTATATATGTTTTTGACAAAACATGGTCTATTAGTTAAAACAATTACTTTATCAGACATTGAAACTGCTTCTGAAATATCATGAGTAACCATAATTACTGTTTTTTCTTCTTTTTTAATTATTTGATATACATCATCAGATAGTGTTAATCTTGTTTGATAATCAAGGGCACTAAATGGTTCATCTAATAATAAGATATCAGGATTAATTGCAAGAGTTCTAATTAAGGCAACTCTTTGCCTCATACCTCCTGATAAACTATTGGGATGTTTGTATTTGAAGTCTTTTAATCCATAATTATTTAGTAATTTGATAACTCGCTCTTTACTTTCATCGTTTAACTCTTTTCTAATTTTTAATCCTAATAAACAATTATCTAAAACAGTAAGCCAATCAAATAAAGAATCTTTTTGTAACATATATCCTATCTTGGGATTTTTTCTATTGAAATTAATATCACCTTCAGATTTGTCAATTATATTAGATAGCACCGATAAAACGGTGCTTTTTCCACAACCAGAAGGTCCTACAATTGTAATAAACTCTTTATCATAAACACTAAATTCAACATCTTCTAGTGCTACTATTTCGCCATTTTTTTCATGATATATCTTTTTTAAACCTTTAACTTCTAATAATTTATCTGACATATATTAAATCAGAATATTTTACTTTTTCTTTTAATTCGTTAGCACTAATCATTATATTTTGTAAATGATCAAAAGATTCTTCAGTAAATGTAGTAGTGGTTGGCCAGGTATCATTACTTTTATAACGATTAATAACTTTAATTAAATTATTAAGTGAAGTGTCTGGGAAGAATTCTAGTATTTCATCTGCTATTTCTTCTGTTTTAGTTTGATGAACATAATCTAATCCTTTTTGAATAGCTCTAGTGAATGCTTCAATTGTATCTTTATTTTTTTCAATATAACTAATTCTTGCATTGTAAGCGGTATATGGTACAACGCCACCTAATTCACCTAATGAGGCAACAATATAGCCAAAACCTTGGGATTCAACAGATGTAGCTTGTGGTTCAAATAAAGCTACAAAATCACCTGTACCACCAATAAAGGCACTACCCATAGATGCAAATGAAACAGATGT
>CAZITT010000091.1:0-2805 GCA_964542235.1 uncultured Muribaculaceae bacterium
CTCCTATGTTTATGCCAGTTGGAACAAGAGCAACTGTTAAAACGTTATCTCCTGAAGAGGTAAAAGAATGTGGTAGTGGTATTATTCTTGCTAATACTTATCATTTGTGGTTAAGACCAGGGGAGGATATAATAGCAAAAGCAGGCGGGCTTCATCAGTTTATGAATTATGATGGACCAATTCTTACTGATTCGCGAGGATTTCAAGTATTTTCTCTTGCTAAGGCTAAAGATATAAAAGAAGAAGGAGTTAAATTTAAAAGTCATATCGATGGATCTGATTTATTTTTAACACCTGAGGAATCAATAAAAATTCAAAATAAGTTAGATTCTGATATTGCCATGAGTTTTGATGAATGTACACCATATCCAGCAACTTATGAGTATGCCAAAGAAAGTATGGAAAGAACGCTTAGATGGGCAGAAAGAGGAAAAAACAGTCACAAAAATCCTAATCAATCATTATTTGGGATTGTTCAGGGTAGTTCTTATCAAGATTTGCGTAATGAAAGTGCAATTAAAACTGTTAAGATTGGATTTGATGGCTATGCTATTGGTGGAACTAGTGTTGGAGAAGATAAAAAAACAATGTATAAAATGATTGATGATGCTATTAAATATTTACCTGTTGATAAAGTTAGATATTTAATGGGAGTAGGAGATCCAATTGATATAATTGAAGCAGTAATTAGAGGGGTAGATATTCTTGATTGTGTATTGCCAACAAGATTAGCAAGACATGCTAATGCTTTTACTAAAAGTGGGAAAATAAATTTAAAAAATGAAAAATATAAAGAGGATTTCACGCCTTTAGAAGATGATTGTGACTGTTATTCTTGTAAGCACTATACTAAAGCTTATATAAGACATCTACTAATGGTTGATGAAGTGTTTGGAGCTAGATTATTATCTATTCATAATATTAGGTTTTTAATAAAAATAACAGAAGATTTGAGGGAAGCAATAAAAAATAATAATGTTTTGGAATATCGTGATAACTTTATAAAAAGCTATCTTGGAAAAAACAAAGAATAGTGATAGAATTTAATTGGTGATATATTTATGGAAAGTATACAAGATTTATTAATTAATTATAAGGCAATGTTTTCGTTAGTTATAGCAATAATTTCTTTAATTATATTTATTGTTATTGCTAAAAAGTTTAAACTTACAAAATACCAAATATTGATATTTGCCTTATTTACATTATTTTGGATGTCAATAATAGTAATTAGATCATATCGAAAAATATATATGATATCTCCAGTTGATGTAGGTGGACTTGGCTTTGATGAAATAATGGCGGTAAGTGTCGTTTCTATTTATGGTCTTATATCTATTTTTGTAAGACTACCAATATTTATTATTAGTGATTATTTCAAATCAAGAAAATTCTTTATTTTACTATCAATATTTTGTATAGGAATAACTTCATTAATAGCATATTTAAACCCTACTTATTTAACAATGTTATTGTCTTCGTTATCAATTGGAATAGGCGCTAGTTTTATATCGATATTTAATGTTATGTTTGCTGAAACTTTTACTAAAGAAAATGCTATTAAGTCAGTATCAATATTGTCGATAGCTCCATTATTTGGAGAATTTTTATCAGCACCTTTTCAGTATTTATGTACTAACGATGTTGTGAAAAACTATAAAACATTATGGTTGATATCATCAATTTTAGCAGTTATAGCATTTATTTTCTGTTTATTTTTTAAGGATAATAAAGAAAAAGTTAAAAATTATACATTTAAAAGATTTAAAGAAGTTATGTTAAACAAAAGTTTTTTAATTATCTGTTTAATTTCAATAGCAGTATCATTTATTAAATTTGGTACATCAGGAACTAATTATTTAGCTATGGTTAAACTTAATCCAATTAACATGAGTCCTTTAGGATTAGCTTATTTAGATGTTATTTTCTCATTTGCCCAACTAATCGCTGGAATACTTGCCGGTACTTATTTGAAAAAGAAAATTGGCGTTAAAGATACATTAATTTTAGGACTTACAATGGCACTTTTATTTTCATTAATAGTAGCAATTTCTAAAAATTCATTACTATTGTTTCTAAGTTATAGTTTAAATGGATTTGGATATGGTCTTACTTATAATATTTTAATTGGCTTAGCGATGCAACCATTTAATAAAAATTATCGAGAAGTATCAATGAGTATTTACCAAACATTTTTTGCAATAGGAATATACTTTGGTGATAAGATATATGCTTTAATATTTAATTTATTTAAAGGCGATACATTGTTAAATGTATATTATAAAGTATTTGATGCAATTTCAATTATTAGTATTATTGTTATAGTTATAATTTTAGTATTTTATAAAGGTGAAAAAAGAAGATTATTGGAAGTTTAATAATCTTCTTTAATTTTTGATAAGAATTATATCTAATTCTTCTATCATATTATTTAATGAATTACATATTTCATTAAATTCAATATTTTTAGCGTAACTATTTTGCCTTTGAAAATTTGCCCACATATTTTTTAAGAATACACTATTAGATATATTGTCAATTATTAAGTGGATATCATCAATATTAACATTTGATTTTCTGTAAGAAAATGTATTAATTATTGCTTTTCTTAAATTTTTAAAGTTCAAAAGTTCTTTTCTTTCAATCCAAAATTTATAAAAGTCATAATAATCCTTCATTCTTCCATTGACAATGCCTTTAGTTATAATGGTTTCTATTTTTTCAGCTAGTATTGTTTCATTATTATAAGCTAATATATTATTTACATATACTGTAGTATTGATGACAACAAGATGTTATTGGCAC
>CAZITT010000092.1:0-240 GCA_964542235.1 uncultured Muribaculaceae bacterium
TAATGACTACTGTTGGTGAAGAAAGATTTGGCGGAAATTCAACTTATATAAAAGAATACTTTGGCCTAAAAGATCCTGCTGGGGCAGCTTATACTTCAGCTTCTGGTACCGTTATGGCACCTAATGAAACAAAGGGATCAATTATCTCAACTTTTAAACAAAAGATTAGACTTTTTGCATCGCGTGAGAACTTATCAGAGATGTTAGGTTCAAGTGATTTTGATATGAATTCTATTGGTA
>CAZITT010000092.1:250-1953 GCA_964542235.1 uncultured Muribaculaceae bacterium
CAGTATTCATGATTATCCAAGATGAAAAGAAAACTTATCATGCTCTGGCTACTATTTTTGTTAAACAATGTTATGAGGCATTAATTGATATTGCAATGGCATCACCAAATAGCAAGCTTCCTATTAGAACAAATTTTATTCTAGATGAATTTGCAAATATGCCTCCATTAAAAGATGTTACAACTATGATTACGGCAGCAAGATCTAGAGAAATCAGATTTACGTTATTTATTCAAAATTTTGCGCAATTAAATCAAGTTTATGGCAATGAAAATGCTGAAACAATTAGAAGTAACTGTGGTAATTTAGTATATTTAATTACAACTGAATTAAAAGCTTTGGAAGAAATATCTAAGTTATGTGGTGAAGTTAAATCTAAAAAGGATGATAAAACAGCATCTACTCCACTAGTTACAGTAAGTGACTTACAAAAACTTAAGAAATTTGAATGTATTATCTTAAGACTTAGAATGAATCCTTTTAAAACAAAGTTAACTCCTAATTTTGATATTAATTGGGGGGGTAGAATATATGATAATATTGGTTTCATTCAGAGAGAAAAAAAGACTATTCATACTTTTGATATAAGAGAATTTGTAAAAGAAAATAAAAAGAATAAAATAATGGATATGTTAGATAATCCTAGCATGGGGTATGGAATGCCACCAATGATGCCTTCTTTTGAAAAGAATAATGAAATGAAAAGACCTCCGCAGCCTTTTGATGTTGATGATCTAGTAAAAAAGATTGATGCTAAAATTGCAGAACTTGAAAAAGAAGAACAAATGGAAAAAGAAAAAGCAAAAGAAAATAAAAATGAAAAAATAGAAGAATCTACTGATGATGTTAAAGATAATACAATTAAAAAAGAATTACCTAAAGAGGAAAAAAAGGAAGAAAAATATCAAGTTACTGATGATCAGTTCTTTGATGATTTCTTTGATGAATAGTGCTGCATGCACTTTTTATTTGCAACTATACATATAATATTTTAGGGGGTATTTATGTATAATAATATTTATTCTAAAGATATAAAGGGTTTAATTGGTACTATTAATATTATAGATATAAGAGAAAATTATATATATCGTTTAGGATATATTCCTACTGCTAAAAATATTCCAATGAATTTTTTATTACTAAATCCAAATACTTATTTAGATAAAAGTAAAAAATATTATATTTATTGTGATTATGGTGTTAGCAGTAAAAAAGTATGTGATGTTTTATCAAAAGAAGGGTATAATGTTATTAATTTAATTGGAGGATATAAAGACTATATTAATAATAATACATAACTTTAATGACATTTTAATTACTATTTGTTATAATTATACTAGTTAAATTAGGAGATTAGTATGAGTATAATCACAGAATATATATATAAATTTGTTGAAATATTACAATCTATTGGCTTAATAGGAGGATTTATTTTAGTTTTAATCGAATCAATTTTTCCTCCTATTCCATTAGCTGTAGTAATTGGAATTAATTTTTTATCTTTTGGAGCATTGTTTGGTGGAATAATATCATGGACTGCTACTATTGTTGGTTGCTTAGCTTCCTTTTTATTATTTAGAACTCTTTTTAAACATAAAGTTTATTTTTTATTTGAAAAAAACAAAAAACTTCAAAAAAAGGTAGAACATTTTATGATAAAAATGGGAAATATTGATTTTAACGCCTTAGTTGTTTTACTGGCC
>CAZITT010000092.1:1963-2778 GCA_964542235.1 uncultured Muribaculaceae bacterium
TACTCCGGCTTTTGCTGTTAATATTGCAGGAGGATTATCCAATATATCATTTAAAAAATACTTTTGTGCTTTGTTAATTAGCAAAATATCAATTGTTTATTTTTGGGGATATGTTGGTTCAAGTTTTATTGAAAGTATGAAAAATCCCACTAAATTAATAGAAGTATTTGCCTTAGTATTTTTAGCATATCTAGTATCTAAAATATTTGAAAAAGTAGTGAAAGTGGAGGTATAAATAATATGGAGTATATTATTATAGGATTATTAGTAGCAATCTTAATTTTAGTAGTAATTTCATTATTTAAAAATATTAATGAAAGCAATATCACTGAAAGATTAGGTAAAATGGAACTTAATATCACTAAAGAATTAGGAGATTTTAGAGTTATATTTTCTAAAGACATCAATGAAGATTTTAATATTTTAAACGAAAAAATTGAAAATAGATTATTACTAATAAATGATAAGGTTAATGAAAGATTAGATCAAAATTTTGAAAAAACAAATAAAACCTTTATGAATGTTTTAGAAAGATTATCTAAAATAGATGAAGCTCAAAAGAAAATTGATAGTTTATCTAGTGATATTATTTCTTTACAAGGAATATTAACTGATAAAAAAACTAGAGGTATCTTTGGAGAAATTAATTTAAAGCACATTTTAAGTAGTGTATTTGGGGAAAAGAATGATAAAATATATTCTTTACAGTATAAACTGCCAACTGGCGATATAGTTGATTCTATTTTATTTGCGCCTTTACCTCTTGGTACGATTGCAATTGATTCCAAATTTCCTTTAGAAAATTATCGAATGAT
>CAZITT010000093.1:0-2738 GCA_964542235.1 uncultured Muribaculaceae bacterium
GTAGTAGGAAACTATTATGGCAAAATTAGAACTTTAAAAAATGATAAGGGTGAAAATATTGTAAGCGCTCTTCCTTCAACGCCAGTAGAAATAACAGGTTTAAACACTTTACCAGTTGCAGGCGATAAATTCATGTCTTTTGAAACTGAAAAAGAAGCTAGAAAAATATCAGAAGAGAGATTATATCGCTCAAGAGAAGAAGATCATAACCGCAAAGGAATGACTTTAGATGATTTGTTTGCATCAATTAAATCAGGAATAAAAGAAATAAATATTGTTTTAAAAGCTGATACTAAAGGTAGCGAAGAAGCTGTTAAGAATGCTCTTGAAAAAATTAATGTCGAAGGAGTAAAGGTAAAAATAATTAGAAGTGGTGTAGGAGCAATTACTGAAGGAGATATCCTGCTTGCTAATGCATCAAAAGCAATTATCATAGGTTTTAATATTAGACCAAATAATAAAATAAGTGATATTGCCAAAGAATATAAAGTTGAATTAAGACTTCACAATATTATTTATAAGGTAACTGAAGAACTAGAACAAGCAATGATTGGTATGCTAGATCCTAAATATGAAGAAAAAGTAATGGGTGAGGCAGAAGTAAGAAAAATATTTAGATTTTCTAAAATAGGTTTAATAGCACGATCTAATGTAATGAGTGGAATTATTAAAAATAATAGTTTAGCAAGAATAATTAGAGATGGAGTAGTTATTTATTCAGGTAAAATTGGTTCTTTACAACGCGAAAAAGATAGAGTAAACGAAGTAAAAAAAGGTATTGATTGTGGAATAACGATTGATGGATACCAAGATATAAAAGAAGGAGATATAGTTGAAACTTATGAAGAAATAGAGGTAAAAAGATGAATATTAGAGCTAAAAAAGTAGCAAGTGCCTTTGTTAGAGAAATAAGTTATATCATTATGCAAGAAGTAAAAGATCCAGAAATAAAATTTGTAACAATTACTGGATGTGAAGTAACTAATGATTTTAGTTATGCAAAGGTATATTTTACAGTTTTAAATGGTAACAAAGAACAAGCAATAGAAGCTTTAAACAGAGCATCAAACTTTATTGAAATTGAGTTATCAAAAAAAGTAGGAATTAGAAAGATGCCTGATATATCATTTTATTATGATGAATCAATTGATTATGGCAATCGAATTGAACAAAAAATAAAAGAGCTAAACGAAAGATGAATTAACTTTTTGGTTAGAATTAGAAAATAAAACAGTAAAATATTATTGACAAATAAATAATTATTGCATATAATTATGTATGTAAAAAAGGAAAGAGATGTATTTAATCCACCTGATTACGGATAGTAATAGGTAAACAGCCGAAATAATTATTATTTTGATTGTGGATAAAGAGTACATTTCGTGCTCTTTTTATAATTTATGGAGGTGTTTCATATATCAAGTAAAGGTAATGATCTTTTACGTAATGAGCAAATTAAATATGCTAGAGTTATGGTTATAGGACCAAATGGCGAAAAATTAGGAGTTAAAAACATTGCTGATGCTTTAACTATCGCTAGTTATGCGGGATTAGATTTAGTATTAATATCGCAAGGAGAGCAACCAGTATGTAAAATAATGGACTATAACAAATACAAATATGAAAAAATAAAAAAGCAAAAAGAATCTGACAAAAAACAACGAGCATCTAATATGGAGATTAAAGAATATCGCTTAACACCAGTTATTGATGTTGGAGATTTTGAAACTAAACTAAGAAATGCATCTAAGTATTTAGAAAAAGGCCATAAAGTAAAATTAGTTGTTCGTTTTAAAGGTAGACAAATGGCTCATCCAGAATTAGGAGAAGCAGTATTAAACAAATTTATTCTAAGAGTAAATGATATTGCTGAAGTAGAGCAAAAAATTAAATTTGAAGGAAGAAATATGTTTTTAATGCTTGCGCCAAAAAAAGAAAAGTAAGAAAGGTGGATAATTATGCCAAAAATAAAAAGTCATAAGGGAATAAAGAAAACATTACATGTTAGACAAAGTGGTAGTATTGCCATTGGTCATCCAGGTAGTAGACATAATTTAGGCAAAAAATCAAGTGGAACAAATCGTAAAAAAAGAACGCAAGTTGCACTTAGTCGTGGAGATAAAAGAAGACTTAAAGAAGTAATTTAACAAGATAGGAAAAAGGAGGAGAATTATATGGCAAGGGTAAAAAATGGAGTACAAACAAAAAAGAGCCATAAAAAAGTTTTAAAACAAGCAAAAGGATATTTTGGTAGTAAACATAGATTATATAAAACAGCTAAAGAGCAATTAATGCATTCAGGAAAATATGCTTTTCGTGATAGAAAGGCTAAGAAAAGAGATTTTAGAAAACTATGGATTGTTAGAATAAATGCTGAATGCAGGGAAAATAATATTAGTTACTCAAGATTTATTGAAGGATTAAGTAAAGCTAAAGTAACAATAAATAGAAAAATGTTATCAGAACTTGCAATTAATGATAAAAAAGCTTTTGCTAGTTTAGTGGAAATTGCTAAATCAGGTAAATCACCTGATGCAAAAGTTACTAAAAAAGAAGTTGAAAAATCTGATTTTTCAACAAAAACAGTAGCAGAACTAAAAGAAATTGCTAAAGAAAAAGGTATCGAAGGATACACAAAAATGAAAAAAGCGGAATTAATAGACGCTTTAAAATAAACATACTGATGAATTTTAATATCTAGTGCCATTATGGTGATATTATGTAAGAAATTAGTAGAA
>CAZITT010000094.1:0-2694 GCA_964542235.1 uncultured Muribaculaceae bacterium
TATATATGTTTATTTGATGTTTTTCTAAATTATTTACAGATATTTATTTTACATTATAATATTATTTTAATAAACTTTTTATTTTTTCATTTGCTAAAATATTTTTATGATAAAAATTTACAGCATTAATAATATTTTTATCATCTAATATATTAAACTTTACATACTCGTTTATATTTTTTATTTCATTATCATATGATGATTTATTTTTAATATATATATTTTCAAGTTTAACAAAATCATTGTCGCACATTTGTTTATATTCCTCATCGGTATATTGCTTTTTTTTACCACCACCTCTTAATACTAATGAATCATTTATTACTGATTTAAAAGTAAATGTATCAATAATATTTTCACTTACTCTGTTATATTCATCTTTAAATTGTTTAATTATACTGTTATTTTTGAATGAATATAACTGATTAATCTCTATTTCTTCAATATTATAATTATCTCCATCCTTTGTCTGTACGTTAACTTTTGTAGAATCTTCATTATATAATGACATAATTTGTACAATTTTATATCTAGTATCATTATCTATACTTTGTAATACTAATTCACCACATTCATAATCAATCAATGGCATAATTGAACCATTAAGATATCTATATTCTTCAGCTGATAATATTGTGCCACATCTATTATTTGTATATTTTGTGAAATAAGTAATTATTTTATTTCTTATAACATTTATTATTTTTTGTATATCAATATCTTCTTCATTTTCATTAATATCACCAATAATTGGTTCTATTAAACTATTAAATTTATCTTTTTTGACATCTTGCATTATTTTTTTCATATTGATTATAGTTTGTTTCATTAAATCTTTATCAGTACAATTAATCTTAACGTTATCATTAAGATTTTTTACATACGGACCAATTTCCTTATCAGTTGTTGCATAACGTTGATCAATCATAACTGTATATCCTGTATTAGGTATGTAATATTTTATTCCATCGATTTTATAAACATATAATTTATTAACAGCTGATAATGATGATGATTTACTAATGAATATGTTATCCTTAGAAAAATTAGGAATATAGATTCTGTTTTTTAACATAACCATAAAAGTATATAACAATTGAAACATAAATACATCTTGTTCAACATCAGAATGCCAACCACTGTCCGTTACTTTAATTATTCCTCCTTTTGATATTGTTTTTGGTTTTATCCATTCATCATATGAATATGTTGGTGCTTCAGATAAAGCAAATGATATAACATTATCAAGATCGTTAACATTAACATTAATCTTTTCACCATCATCGTTTGTCATTTCAACAACATCATCTTCTTTTTTATCTACTAACCATTTATCAAACTTAGATAAATCAAAATTTTTATAAGACTTTTTAATTATCTCTTCGAGTTTATGAATTAATTTTATTTTTTCAGATGGTTTTAAATTTAAGTCAATTATTCTTTGGTATCTATCCTTTAATAATACTACTTTATCTCGTAAACTGTTATAAGTTGCTTTTATTTTATTATAGTCTTCATAATGATTATTCATTGAATTATCAAATATAAAATCAAATATTGCTAATGCATGATTTGTCATTTTTTCCATATTATTATCATCAGCTGTTTTTTGTTCTGATTCAATTTTAAGCATTTTTGATCTTCTATTAAACTTAATTTTATTATCATAGATATTCTTAATAATACCATAACATATTGGGAAACATGGACATTCTTTACGTTGAACAATACTATTAATTCCCATTAAATAAGCAAATTCACTAATAATATGCATATCTGTTTGTTCATCCTTCATTGGATTAGTAATTATTATACTTTTAGTTGTATCATCTTTATTATGTTGTAATGGTGTATGATAAATACGTAATAGTATTGATTGACTAGATTTAGAACATGATACATTATTTCCATTTTTAACAATAGGATAACATGATTTAAATATTCTAAAATGTTTAGGTGCTTCATATGTTAAAGGATCAAAATTAGGGTTTTCTTCTACTGATTTAATTTTAGTAAATATTTTACTTAATCCATCATTATCGTATTCATGTAATCCTTTAATTATATTACTGTAAGCACTACCATTATATACTTTATCTGTTTCATATTCAAACATTTCTAATATGTTTTTACGAATATAATCTGATAAATTAAAACGATCATTAACTGTTAATATTTTATGTGGCATTAATTGATCAGGTATAAAATCTTCATAAAGGTAATTTAATTTTGAAATGTTTTGATATGGATTACTTGTAATATTAATAAATCTGTTTTCTATTCTTGGTATTTCATACATAACTTCTTGTATTGGATATGTTTTTGATGATATTTGCTTTGATAGATCAACTTTATTACTTGTTGGTGTACTAATCGGATATTCATAAGGTGTTTCACGTTTCTTGATAACATCTGGTACAGTATCATTAAATTGCTTATCTAATTTTAATGATGGAGCATTAATATCATCTATTTTTTCAATAGGACTCATTATTGAAACATCTATTGGTACTTGTTTTGATGAATTATTAAAATTGGTTTGTTTATCATGTCTAATATCAACAGGGCGTTTATCAAATTTATTACGATGAAATGAAGAATGCTGTTTTTTAATCATATTTGGTATGTGATTATTTGTTGAATAATTATTATTTGATGAATGCGAACTATCATCAATCTCTTCTTTAGGTCCTG
>CAZITT010000095.1:0-2612 GCA_964542235.1 uncultured Muribaculaceae bacterium
TCCGCCGAAGTAATGGAACATTTTCAATGGAAGAATAACGAAGAAATGCAGGAATATATAAAATCTCATAAAAACGAGATTGAAGAGGAGTTGTCCGATGTTTTGTATTGGGTTTTGCTTATGAGCCATGATTTGGATATTGATATAAAAAAAGCTTTTGAAGATAAGATGCTTAAAAATGAAGCTAAATATCCAATAGATAAAGCTAAAGGGAAGCATGATAAATATAATAAATTATAGAATGCTTGGAATTACTACGTTTCAATTTAAAAAAGATCAATTTGAAAAAATTAAAGAATATCATTTTGGTTTGAATTGGCCAGTTGTTTATCTAATCAAAAATGATAAAGAGCTTTATATTGGCGAAACTACCAGTCTTTATAATAGAAGTAACCAGCACTACGATAATCCAGAAAGAAGAAAATTGGATAAAATGTATGTAATTACTGATGAGGAATATAACAAATCAGCCGCACTAGACATAGAATCATCTCTGATTCAATATATAGCCGCTGATGGAAAGTTTCTTTTACAAAACGGTAATCACGGCTTACAAAATCACAATTATTTTGATAGAGAGAAATATCAAGCCAAGTTTGAAACTATTTGGAAAGAATTACAGAGTATATCGTTAGTGAGAAATGAGCTTGTTCAAATAAAAAATAGTGATCTGTTTAAGTATTCTCCGTACAAGGCATTGACTGATGAACAATTTTTTATAGCAAATCAGATTTTGTATGATATTAAACATAAAGTTAATAATACCTTTATTATTCACGGAGGACCTGGTACGGGTAAGACAATATTAGCTACTTTTTTAGTAAAAAGCTTGAAAGAAACGGAGGAGACCAAGGATTTAAGTGTTGGCCTTGTATTGCCCATGACATCAATTAGAAAAACTTTAAAAAAAGTATTTAAAAGTATAAAGGATTTAAGCTCAAAAATGGTAATTGGACCAAGTGATGTTTCAAAAAAATACGATATTTTGATTGTTGATGAAGCTCATCGATTAAGGCAGAGGAAAAATATAACAAATTTTAAATCATATGACGATACTAATAAATTATTAGGATTAGATAAAAGTGCCACTGAATTAGATTGGGTTATGAAGTGTTCTGATGTACAAATACTTTTTTATGATGAAAATCAGAGTGTTCGTCCTTCGGATGTGACCCCAGGATCATTTTCTAATTTAGCAGTTAGAGAATTTAAATTGCATTCTCAATTAAGAATAGGCACTGGCGATGACGGGGAAAAATATATTAAATTTATCCAAGATGTATTTGATCTTGTAGCAGTTAATGATGACAAGTTTAGTAATTATGATTTTAAAATTTATAATGATATTCATCAAATGGTTTCAGACATAAAAGATAAGAATACTGAGATGGATTTGTGTAGAATGGTGTCTGGTTATGCTTGGTCATGGGCGTCAAAAAAGGATTCAAGTAAGCATGACATTGAAATTGATGGTTTAAAGTTGAAATGGAATAGCGTAAATCATAACTGGGTTTATTCAGAAAATGCGATTAATGAGGTTGGCTGTATTCATACAGTCCAGGGCTACGATTTAAATTACGCAGGGGTTATCATTGGCCCAGAAATATCATATGACACCAAGGAAAAGAAATTTGTTATCCATCCAGAAAAATATATGGATTCAAATGGTAAGCGGGGCGTAGATAATGTGAAAGAACTCGAAAGATATATTATTAATATTTATAAAACATTATTAACGAGAGGAATTAAAGGCGCGTATGTCTATATCGTTGATAACGGTTTGAGAGAATATTTTGAAGAAGCCTTATCAAGAAAAATTAATTAACTATTTATATGCCAGAAAATTTAGGTCAAATATTATTTAGCTCCATTTTTGATTCTTTTTGGTTAATCTTCAAAGAAACTTGGTGGTTTTGGTTAATTTTGTTTGTTCTCTGGCTGATAGTAACTATTTTTCCGGAATTAAAAGATAAAATTTTAAGAGAGAAAAAATTTGCTGGAATTGAATCAATGAAAGATGATCGTAGGATTCTTTACAATTTAAGACAATTTAAACCAACAGAGTTTGAAGACTATATTGCAAGTTTATATTCGAAACTTGGATACGACACAGAGAGAGTTGGGCAATCTCATGATGGTGGCATAGATGTTGTTACTGAAAAAGATGGAGTAAAGCATTATATTCAATGTAAAAAATTTATTACTAGAAAAGTTAGGGCAACAGATATCCGTGACTTTTACGGAGCGATATCTTCTAAGTTAGCTAGTGGTAATGGAATATTTATAACAACAAATTATTTTACTACTGACGCTAAGAAGTTTGCAGAAGATAATATGATTGAAATAATCGATGGCTATGCATTGTTGAGGCTTGTTAAATTAGTTGGCGGTGAGGTAAAAATTAAAGATGTTAATCAAGAAACCTCTAAAGAGGGAGAAATCTGTCCTAAATGTGAAGCTAAATTAGTATTAAGAAACAGTAAATATGGTGACTTCTATGGATGTTCGAATTATCCAAAATGCAAATATACGATAAAAAAATAGAAGTTTAAAATTTATATGCCAATCATCGCCGTCGGATCACAAAATCCTGTTAAAATTGAAGCCGTAAA
>CAZITT010000096.1:0-778 GCA_964542235.1 uncultured Muribaculaceae bacterium
AAGAAAAAGATAGAAGAAAACGAAATAATAGAGGCTAAATGGAGAGAAGATCACTCAAATCCTGAACCTGACTGGAATTACATAATATTTGATTTAAAAGAATACGCATGTAAATGGTGTAGAGATCATAATGGAAATGTTTGCTTTCCTTGGAACAGAGCTTTAGATGAAGGAGATATTTTAATCACTACAGGTGAAAACTTCTTTGACTATGACTTTATGGAAAAGCTCGAAAAGAAATTTAACTGCATTTTATATGTAGAACATGATGGATAATGTATGAAGATTAGACATGGATTTGTAAGCAATAGTAGTAGCTCATCGTTTGTAGTAATATCAAAAGAACCTCTGAGTGTTATTAAACCAGTAGACGAGAATGCCCCCGGTGGGGGGTATATACATGTCACTACTGCTGGAGCATCCTATAGCAGAGGAGATATCGCTATATGTAGAACCATTGAAGACAAGCTCAGACACTTCACTGCTCTGTATGCTATCCATTGTGAAAGAGATAAAGATTACTTCCTTAAGATGGACAGTTTCCAACAGAAGATAAGGTCTCTCGGTGAAAAGTACGGATACATAATCACATTGGAATATCCTCCTCTCTCAGGATACGTATCTCAATCAGACGAGGGTCTAGAAGTAGTAAACTACGTAGACATCAGTAATGAATGCAATTATTTCGAAGAAGTCGCTAAAATTATAGAGAATGAGGATACGACAGAGCTTGAATCGTATCTTTTCAATCCCCATAGCTTCTGTGTACTGGGAGGAG
>CAZITT010000096.1:788-2599 GCA_964542235.1 uncultured Muribaculaceae bacterium
GCTAGCTCATAAAATGAGAAAGTTTGTGGATAAGGAAGGTTACGAATACAGGAAGTTTGGGGATATTGCGGAGGATTACGAAGTAGGTGATCCCTGCCCGTGGGATGAGGCGGAGGTATGTACTGACTCATGGCATTGGGGAGATTATTCATTCAGGGACCGCATAAGGGAGTGGAAGTGCAAGATTCATAAGAAGTGGTGGAAAATCAGGCATTATAAGTCATTCATTAGACCATAAGGAGCGTTATATATGAAGATTAGAAATGGTTTTGTAAGTAACTCAAGTAGCTCAAGCTTCATTATTCTCGGAAGTAGTACTGCTCCTCTTAATAGAGTTCAGACAGTGGAGCTTCTAAAGACCAATCCTGATGCACGCATACTTGTCGTGGGTGCTTCTATGAATGAGGGGAACGATATCTTCTTCCTGGATAGAAAAAAAGTTGACTTTATCCTTGACCATGAAGAAAGGTTTCTTGCAAGCTTTGCTGAGTGGAAGGCATACGTAGAACCTCTCAGATTTGATCCGGATCCTAGAGAGTCTTGGGGTTATGAGGGTCCAGAGGAGGACGAGGAGTTCTTGAAAGAGAACGAGCAGGTCATATACAAGGATTATAACTCAGAGTCTGAGGACGATTTTAGCTTCTTTGTGAATCAGTACTTTCTTACCAGTGATGAATACTCAACCTACATGGACTGGTATTGGGGGCAAGACTTGGGGAAATCCTCCTTGGGAGTGATCGTTTATACAGAGAAGACAGAAGACCCTAATATTCCTGAAGACTGGGCAGATGTATACATCGGTATCAACGAGTTTGCTGGGTACGAAGGAGTCGGGTTATTCTCAAGTAAGAAGCTTACTGAAGGGGACCTTAAGAGACTTAGATCAGGAAAGTTAGCTCTTAAGAACGGGGTATCTTTTTATAGAGACTTTCAGGCGGTTAACAAGAATAAAAAGATTGCACATTTCAGAGAGGGAGATTATAATATTATTATGATGGACTCTTACTTTGATAAGGTAAAGTCTCTTAAGTACTTCTTGGAGGAGAAAAATGAAGATTAGAAATGGATTTGTAAGTAACAGTAGTTCTAGTTCTTTCTATATCAAGCAGGCTGACAGACACTTGACCTTGGAGGAGATCCCTGGCTACTACAACATAAATCCTGAGCTACCAGAGGAGGCGAGAGTTTGGCTGACTCTTCTTATTTGGAAGATTCTGTATGATCAGGAAAAGTACGACAGTAATACTGCAAGGGACTGGGATTATCCACATGATTCCAGATATGCAGGGGGATTGGAATACTATCTATCAGACGACCATATCAACTGGGTGCAGGGCAACGACTGCATTAGGAAGGATCCGGAATATTGGGAGAACGCTAAGAAGTTGCTGGATGATCCTAAGAAGATTCTTCACTTCGAACTAGATACCAGTACCTGCGACAACCCACTCGATGATATGGGAATTAGGATACCTTACGATGTAACCTATGATTTGAGACAACATGCTGAAGAAGCTTTTCTTGATACATCTAAGGCTTTAGGGATTTCTGAATGAGAAGAATTGGAGATAGGTACTATACACCCTTTGATCTTAAAGATCCGTTACACAGAGATTATTTAAGACAAAAAGGGTGGGTGCGAAATTTCAGAGGAGTAGAATACCTCATCACAATGATAACGGATACTTCCGTCTATGTAACAGCTCCTGTTTCTCCTGAAATTCTACTGAGGGACTGGACGTTCCTCGATGGGGAACCCTGCGGTGTTGAGAATCAGGCGGAAAACAAGTCATCAAATGGACCGCTGAGGG
>CAZITT010000097.1:0-2515 GCA_964542235.1 uncultured Muribaculaceae bacterium
AGCTATTTCGGCATAAAAAATGGTGGGCAATGTAGGACTCGAACCTACGACCCCCTGCTTGTAAGGCAGATGCTCTAACCAACTGAGCTAATCACCCATGCATAAATATGCATGTTAAATATAACACTTATCGTTATTTTTTGTCAAGTAAAAACTACTTGCTGATTTGTTTATTTATCTCTTCTAATTTAGTCTTTATCCATTTTTCTAGATTACTTGCTAATATTCTAAAACCTGATCCTTTTTCTTCTATTTTATCTTTGCTTTTTTTATTTACTTTATAATCTAAATCTTTAATACTTAATTTTACTTGAAATAAGTCGTCATTAACTTCTATTACTTTTGCTTTTATTGGTTGCCCTACTTCAAATAATTCATTTAAATTTTTAACAAAGCTATGAGAAACTTCAGATATATGAATTAATCCACTGTAATAACCTTCTAAATTAACAAAAACCCCATAATTTTCTATTCCACTAATTGCCCCCGTTATAATACTTCCTTTTTTATATTTAGTCATTGATATCACCAATTTAATTATATCATACTTTTATTTACTATTCATTTAAAAAGTAGTACAATTTATTTGGGTGATAAGAATGAAAAAAGAAGAAAAAATCAATGATGTTTTGAATGAAATTAGACCTTTTTTGATGAATGATGGCGGAAACATTGAATTTGTTAAATTAGAAGACGATGTTGTTTATCTAAGGTTTCAAGGAGCTTGTAGAAATTGTGCTATGCAGCATCAAACTTTACAAAACGGTATTGAAAAATTATTACTAGAAAAAGTAGAAGGTATTAAACAGGTAGAATTAGTAGATGACTAATTCTTTTTTTGTAGCCAATTAATAGGAACTAAGCCATATTTTTGATAATCAAAAAATAGACTTTTTAAGAATAATTCATATGAATTAGTTTTTTCAATAACATTAGTTATTAATCTTTCATTTAAATTATCATTTATTATTTTTTCATATAAATCAAAGTAAAAAGAAGGAAATAACAATCTCGTTATCAACAGCTCTATATTTATAGCACTTAAATCTAACTTATTAAATGCTTCTTTTAATTTTTTTTCATCATCCAAAAAGAATAATGATTTAATATAATCACCAATATCTCTTTCTTTGTGATCAACAATAAAATTTAGTGGGTTATAAAAATCAATCAAAGTATAAGTTCCATTTATTCTTTTATGACCTACTACTAACGGTTTATTTTTTACAATATTTAAATTAATATTATTATAATAGCTAATAGCATTTTCCCATAAACCAATGTAATAATGAATCGATTCATTAATATTTGTATATTTGTTTTTCATTTGAATAAACTGATACTCAAAATAATCGACTTTATCTTCCCATAATTTATTCCAAAGCGATCTATTTAACTTATCTGATATCTTTTCACTTGGAATATAATTAAATCTTAAAATATCATTAAAATCAATATTACGATTAATAGTATTAACTAATTTTAAAAGGATATAAAAATTATTATTATGAATTATTAACAAGTTATTATTTTTTGTTAATATTATTTGATGACATTTAAAATTATTTTTATTCATTTCTAAACTTAATTCATATAAATATGACAGTTCTTCAAGGTTTCTTGTATATATTTGTAATAAATAATTATTATTTCTATAGGTAAAAAAATAATTATTCCCCTTTTGAATAATAGAAGGAACATATATATTATAATAATAAAGAAGCTTATTTTTCATATGGTTCCTCCTTTATTATAATAATATGAGGGGCTATTTTTTTTATGAAATAGAAAAAGACTTCAATTGAAGTCTTTAAGCTGCTCTATTATACGAAGAATTTTCTTCTTTTTGGTAATTTGATTCTTCTGATAGTTTTTTCAAATCGCCAACCAACCCAGTAAACAATGATTGGGTTTGGGCTAATCTATTTTCAACTTGATTTTTAGCAGATAGTGCATTTTCTAGTTCTTTTTTGGCTTCTGCTGCTTGAAATTCAGCTATTTCTCTAGCTTTTTTTTCACCTTCTAGTTCTTTCTTGACTTCTTCTACTTGTCCTTTTAAATTTGTCATATTTGCTGCTGCTTTTGCTGTTAGTGCTCTAGCTTCTTCAATTACACTATCATCTGTCTTTGTTGTTTCTGGGGAACTTTCTTCTGATATTGTTGATGCTGGCATAGTTATATCTTGGGCTTGAGGTTTTTCTACTGGTAATACCTTAGTTTCCTCATCTCTAGGTATTTCTACTGATTGCTCTCCTAAACTATTATTTACCTTAACTCTAGGATCAATAATTGATGGAATACTTTCCTCACTTCCATCAGCTTTTTGAATAGCATCCATCCCTACTCCTGGAATAGTAACTGTTTCTTCGGCAATGGGCATCTCAAATGGTGATTTTGCAGGATTAGGAAAAAATGGTTCTTTAGAACTAACTTTTTCATCTTCTAAATCTTTTGGCATTTCAATCTCTTCCTCTCCATCAATTAAAGCTTTTCCTTTTATATGAAATAAATTATT